>JAFTPF010000012.1 GCA_017463445.1 Clostridia bacterium | reverse complement strand
TCCGAGAGCTTTTTCGGCTGTACTCCCGCCGCCTCCAGACAGGTGGGCAGGATATCACAGGTGTTCACCAGCGCATCCGAGATACATCCCGCATCCCTTCCGTCGGGGAAGCGAACGAAGAGCGGCAGGCTCCAGACCTCCCGATAGGCGCAGTTGTGCTTGCCCCAGACGCCGTGATTGCCCAGCATCTCGCCGTGATCGGCAGTGAAGAGGATCAGCACGTCCTCGCCGTACCGCTCTTTTGCGGCATCGACCACCCTGCCCACCATGTCGTCGATGAGCTTCACGTTGGCGTTGTAACAGATCCGCATCCGATGCCAATAATCTTCGTCGTAATTCTTACAGCCGCCGTGGGGAGCGGTATGACAGCCGTCCATGTTGCCGCCGCCGTAGTAGGAGCGGTGTTGGATGCGGTCCTCGCTCTCCAGTTCGCCCTCACGACGCATCATCGGAGTCAGCAGATCGGCATCCACCTCGTCAATGTACCGCTGGGGCGGATCCATGGGATAGTGGGGGCCGCTGAAGGACACCCATGCAAAGAGTGGGCTGTCCTCGGGAGCGTGGCGGATATAGTCCACCGCCTTGTCGGCTACCCAAATGTCGGGGTGCATCTCCTCCCTGCCCGGGAAGGGATAGACCTTTTGCAAAGCGTTGTTCCAAACCGCCGCTCGTGCCGCCTCCAGCGTGCCGTCAGCGGCGGCTTCCTTCGCCCAGTCGTCCATAAACCAGACCGACACCTGCTTATCATCCTCCAGATCCAGGTGATCCAGCCCCAAGGAGAGGTAGTAATCCTTGAAAGCATCGTACGGCAGGGTCTTATCGGGACGGGTCTCGCCGTAAGGCACGGGGGCGAAATGGCATTTGCCGAACATAGAAACATGGTAGTCCGCCTCTTTCAGCTGGGTAAATAGGTTGGGCAGACCGTTATCCAGCGGACATTTACGGAAATTGCTGTAGGCACCGCTCTTGTGAGGATAACGTCCGGTGAGCAGCGCACAGCGGGCAGGCAGGCACCACGGACTGACGGTATGGGCGCGGTCAAAGCGCACGCCGCTGTCGGCGATGGCGTCAATATGAGGCGTGGTGATAGCACGGTTGCCGTAGATGCCAAGGGTATCACGGTTGAGCTCATCGCAGGTGATCAGCAGGATGGCAGGCGACTTTTGCGACATAAGAAGGCTCCTTTGTGTGTACAAAACTTTCCTTCATTATATCATACCTGCCCGCTCTTGTCAAGTTTTCAAAAAGTCTTTCATCTTCACCTTCGACCGATCGCATTCCCTGATCGCCCGTCTCAGGCGTAGGACGTAGGGTGGCGACACCGATAGGCTGTCTACGCCCGCTGACAGGAAGAAGGGAGTCAGCGAGGTGTCTCGCGCCAGCTCTCCGCAAACGCTCACCTTTTTCCCTTCCCGATGTGCGTTTTCCACCACTGTCGCGATCATTCTCAGGATCGCGGGATGATGGGGGTCGTAAAACCGCTCGATTCGCGGATTCTGCCGATCCATTGCTAGGGCGTACTGGGTCAGATCGTTGGTGCCGATGGAGAAAAAGTCGGCGTCCTTTGCCAGCAGATCGGAGACCACCGCCGCCGCGGGGGTCTCGATCATAATACCCAGCTTTACATCGGGATCAAAAGTGATACCCTCAGCGCGCAGCTCGTCCCGCACCTCCTGCTCCTTGGTACGCACCCAAAGAAGCTCCGACGGCGAGATGATCATGGGCACCAGGATCGACAGCTTTCCGAACGCCGACGCCCGATAGAGCGCACGAAGCTGGGTTGTCAGGATCTCGGGGCGATCCATACAAATTCGAATGGAGCGGTAGCCGAGGGCGGGGTTCTCCTCCCGTCCGATGCCAAAATACCCCACCTGCTTGTCGGCTCCCACGTCCATGGTGCGGATCACAACGGGTCTGCCGCCCATGTCCTCCAAGAGGCGGCGGTAGACCCGATACTGGGTCTCCTCGGAGGGAAAATCGGGGGATTCCAGATAGAGAAACTCACTGCGAAACAGCCCTACGCCGCCGCCGTCGTTCTGCAGGACCGCCGCCGCCTCCTCCCCGCGCCCGATGTTGCAGACCACCTGCACCTCGTAACCGTCCAGCGTGCAGTTGGGAAGCCCTCGGAAGGTCTCCTCCAGCTGTCGCTCGGCTTTGACCGCCGCCTGCTTCTCGCAGTAGAGTGCCAGCGTGCGGGTATCGGGAGAAACGATCACCTCCCCCGTGAAGCCGTCCACGATCACCGTCTCCCCCTCCAGCGAGCGGTCGGGGAGGCTCCCCACCGCCACGGCTGAGGGAAGCGCAAGGCTACGCGCCAAGATCGCCGTATGGGAGCCGGTGGCACCGTCGGCGGTGAAAAATCCCATCAACTGGGTGCGGTCGGATTGCAAAAGCTCGGCGGGGGTGATATCCGCCGCCGCCAGCACCGTAGGGACGTCCAAGCGCGACACCCCCGCCCGCTCTCCGCGTAAAGCGGCGATGAGACGGGCGCACACGTCCTTTGCATCGGCGGCACGGGCGCGCAAATAATCGTCCTCCATAGCGGCAAGCATGGCGGCAAGCCCCTCTCCCGCCTGGCGGATGGCGTCGGCAAGACTCTTCCCTGCCTCAATCCCCGAAAGCACGGCATCCTCCAGATCTCCGTCCAGCACCATCAGACGGTGGGTGGCGAAGATCTCCGCCTCCGACTGCCCCACCTCGACCCGCGCCCGTTCCGCCAGACCTGCACACTCGGCGGCCACCGCCTCGCGGATTTCGTAAAAGCGTTTTTTCATCTCCTCGGGGGTGCACTCAACGGAACCGGCATCCTCGACGGTCCGCGCCTCTGCCTCCAAAAAGCGCAAAATGCCGATGGCGATGCCCTCCATCACCGGCTTCCCCCGAAGGGTGATCATTTCCCTTTCCATTGTCACAGCTTCGCTCACATCCCCTCAGAGATTCGCTTTCAGCAGAGCAAGGAGAGCATCCGCCGCCGCATCTTCGTCCTCGCCTTTGCAGGTAACAATCAGGGTGTCGCCCTCTTTGGCGGACAGCCCCATAAGGGCAAAGAGCCGCCGCCCGTCGGCGGTCTTATCCCCCTTGGCAACGGTGATCTCCGAGGCGAACTCCTTGGCTTTTGCGGCGATCGCTCCTGCAGGGCGCGCGTGGATCCCCAAGGGATCGGTAATGGTATACTCAAAGGTTTTCATCATAATCCTCCCAAATGTATAGCTTTGCTCTATCCCATTGTTGCCCAAAGAGGGGGAGGATATGCAGAAGAATCCAAAACCTTTGAAGGAACTCCCCTGATGAAAAACTCCCCGACACGAAAAAACCGTGTCGGGGAAAAGGAATTACCAAATTTGAATGTCAAACCAACCAAAATCATCAGCATCAAATCCGGTGGCCTCCTGATGACGGTATACGTCGTAAGCGGGACGGACCTCGTCCCCGTCGGGATGTTCTTTCCAGAAAGACGCAGGGGCGTTGCCTTCAAACTTTACCGCCTGCAATTTGGTGCAGTAGTGGAAGGTCAGCACGCTCATCTCGGTGACGGTAGAGGGGATCACGATCTCGGTCAGACTACTGCATCTTTCGAACGCCAGATCACCAATAGAGACAAGTCCCTCGTTCAGCGTGATCGAGGAGAGATAGTCGCAACCTGAAAACGCCCCCGCCTCAATTCGCTTCACGGTGGAGGGCAAAACGACGCTCTCCATGGATGTACCGTAGAACCAGTTTCCGATCACCTCGATGCCTTCCTCCAGCTCCAGCTCAAATTCTCCTTTGGACCAACCTTTATTGGTATAGCCCAAACCCATGAACGCATACTCACCGATTTCGGTAACAGTTGCAGGGATGCGGAGATACTCCACCTCCTGGCAGTTGGAAAACGCATAAGTGCCGATCTTTCTCAGCGCCGCAGGCAAATTGATTTCTTCCAAATCGTGACAGGATGAGAAGGCATAATCGCCAATCATCTGCAGATTTTCGGGCAGATTCACCGAGGTCACAGCAAAGCACTGTGCAAACGCGCCAAAGCCAATTTCGGTAACGGTATCGGGCAGTTTCACTGATGTAATACTACCCTCATAAGCGAACGCCTTCTCGCCAATCACAGTAACCGTCTTTCCCGCGATCTTTTCGGGAACTACTACTTCTGTATCATCGCCCTCGTAGCTGACTACGGTAACGGTATCATCTGCATTGACTGCGTACTCAAAATCGCCCTCCACCGGCGCGTTAGGCTCACTGCCCACGGGTGCCGCTTTGAAGCCGTTCCAACGGGGAGTGGTAAAGCCCTTAGCATCTTTCTGGTAGTAAACGGTGTACTCACCGCCACCACGTCCTAGCTGGAAATTATACTCATCGTCTACATAATCCTCGGGCGCGTCACCCATAAACGTGACCTTTTGCAGATGATCATTGGAAGAGAACGCCAGATCAGTGACCGTTTTCACCGATGCGGGGATCACGATCTCGGTAAGACCGGTTCCAATGAAGGCACCGTCTTCAATGGTTTCGATCTTGTCGTGCAGAGTGACCTTCGTCAACTGTTCACAGCCGTTACAGAGCCCTCCCGGAACGGTCTTGAGGCTGTCGGGAAAAGAGATCTCCGTGATCTGCGTGCGTGCGAGTGCCATATCACCGAGAACCGTCATTCCCTCCTCTATATCCACCTTCTTCAGCCCGGAATTATAGAAGGTGCAACCGCCTTCCCATTCGGTGATCGACTTGGGAATGAAGATATACTCCAGTGCAGTACAGCCGGAAAAAGCCTGATATCCGATCTCCTTCAGAGAACTCGGCAGATCGACATCCTTCAGCGCTCCACACTCCAAAAACGCCTCATACTCGATGGTCTCCAGATTGGGAGAGAGCGTCACGCTTTTCAAATTCCCACATTTCCAGAACGACTGCCCCCCGATCGTATTGATCTCGCGAGAAAGCACTACCGTCTCAACAGGCGAGCCATAAAACGCACCGCGGATTTCGGTGACCTTTTTGCCGTCGATCGTCTTGGGAATGACTACATCTGCGTCCTCGCCCTTGTATCGGGTAATGGTAATACCGCCCTCTTCATTCTCCTGGTAACTGAAGTCGGAAGCAGGGCTGGCTTCATCCTCGTCGTACTCATACTCGTAGTTGTTCTCCGGAGCTTTCGCTTCGGACTTGCTTTTGCATCCCGCCAGCGAAGCGGTAAGCAGTGCCGCAAGCAATAACAGCGAAATGGTTTTTTTCATAGTTTCTCCTTCTTAAACTGATTTGTTTGATTCTTTCTACAGTTTGATCGAGTGGCAAAAACAAGATTGGCGCCATCCGTTCATTTTTGCACGCAATTGTTTAACTGTGCAATAATTATATCAAACAGTCACGTGATTGTCAATGCTTTTTTGAAATTTTTGCATTTTCTTAAAATTTTTCCCAACCGTCGCAAACGTCATTTTCCGAAGTTGTTTGCCGCATCCACGATCTTCTTCACCGCAAGCACATCTCCGTCCACCGAAAACTCCACGTGAACGCCCGCAAACTCAAACTGATACACGCGCTCGGGATCGTTTTGATACTGGGGGCGTGGATCCTGTGAGAGCACATCCAGCAGTGCCTGCCGTCTGCTTTCGGGAAGGAGCAACAGCAGCTCGTCAGGACAGTCCACCGCCAGCACGCCCTCCTTCTGAGAGAGCGCAAAGCCGTCGGTGGCCTCGGGATGGGAGTCCACATAGGCAAGATAAGGCTTGATGTCGTAGATCGGCGTGCCGTCCATCAGATCAGCACCCGACACCACCAGCGTCGGGCCGTCGGGAGTGTTCAGACGAACCTCCTCCAGCTTCACCGAGGATAGCCCAATGGGATTCGGGCGATAGGGCGCACGAGTGGCAAACACGCCCACCCGACGGTTGCCGCCCAGTCTGGGCGGACGGACGGTAGGCGACCAATCCTTGCCGACGCATTCGGAGAACTGCCAAAGCAGCCAGAGATGGGTGTAGCCTTCGATCCCGCGCAGTGCCTCGGGCGACCGAAACTCCGGCTCGAACACGATGGTCGCCCGCCGAGAGTCAATCAGTCCGCTCTGGCGGGGAATGCCGAATTTGGTGGGAAATTCGCTGTGGATGCGGGCGATGATCCGCAGGGACGTAGTCTCCATAATGCCTCCGAAATTGCCGCAAAGCGGCTTGATTGCTATTATTATAACGAATCGGACGGATTTTGTCAACCTTTCCCCAAAATTCCCCTTGCGTGATCCACCGATCTGTGTTATAATGAAAGCAATCCACCGATCGGAGGTACACAATGAACTACCGCACCGACAAATACGGCAACCGCCTGTCTATTCTGGGCTTTGGCTGTATGCGCTTTCCCCGCAAGCTGGGCATGATCGACATGAAAGAGACCGAGCGGGAGATCATGACCGCTATCAAAAACGGCGTCAACTACTTCGACACCGCTTACATCTACCCCGGCAGCGAGGCGGCGCTGGGCGAGATCCTGCACAAAAACCGGGTTCGCAACAAGGTCTACATCGCCACCAAGCTCCCCCACTATCTGATCAAGAGTCGCGAAGGGCTGGACAAACTCTTTAACGAAGAGCTGCGCCGTCTGCGCACCGACCACATCGACTACTATCTGATGCACATGCTCACCGACGTTGCCACCTGGGAGCGTCTAAAGGCGATGGGCATCGTAGAATGGCTCGCCGAGAAGAAAAAGAGCGGTGCCATCCGTCAGGTGGGCTTCTCCTACCACGGCAACTCGTCGATGTTCTGTCAGCTCATCGACGCCTACGATTGGGATTTCTGTCAGATCCAGTACAATTATATGGACGAGCACTCCCAGGCAGGCCGTCGGGGACTCCGCTACGCTCATAAGAAGGGCATCCCCGTGGTCATCATGGAGCCGCTTCGCGGCGGTAAGCTGGTGAAAAACCTCCCCGAGACGGCAAAGCGGATCTTTCGCTCCTACAAGGTCAAGCACACCCCCGCCGGCTGGGCATTTCGCTGGCTGTGGAACCAGCCCGAGGTGACGGTGGTGCTGTCGGGCATGAACTCCGACGCTATGATCAGGGAAAACATCCGCACCGCCTCCACCGTGAAGGTAGGCGAGCTGGGACCCGCCGAGGAAGCCATGCTGAAGCGGGTGGTGAAAGCAATCAACGCGAAGATGAAGGTTCCCTGCACCGGCTGCGGCTACTGCTCCCCCTGCCCGAAAAACGTGGACATCCCCGGCACCTTTGCGGCGTACAACCGCCGTTATCAGGAGGGCAAGTTCTGGGGACTGGTGGACTACTTCATGTGTACCGGACTGCGAAAAAACTCCACCGCCGCATCGAACTGCATCAGCTGCGGCAAATGCGAGCGCCATTGTCCTCAGCATATTGAGATCAGGAAGCACCTGAAGGCTGCCGAGAAGGAGCTGGAAGGTCCCATCTACAAGATCGCACGCAAGGTCGTCACCTGGTTCGCCAAGTTTTGAGATTTACCAAAACGATCCCGCAACTCTTTCGAGTTGCGGGATCGTTTTGGTAAATCTCAAAAAGCACGCTTATCTGCCAAACTCATTTTCCTTGATATACTCGATCAGCGCGGCTAGTCCCCGTGTGATCCACTTGTTCCGATGGTAGATCAGCTGCTTCCAGATGTCTACCTCCAAGTCGATGACGTTCAGATAGCATAGTCGCCCCTCTTTGACCCGCTGTCGGGTAACAAATTCGGGCAGAAAAGCAATTTCTCCCCCCGCCTCCAGCATATTCATGATAATATCGGTGCGCCCCAGCTCCAAAATGGGACGGATCTCCAGCGACTGCTTCGCCAGCGCCTCGTCCAGCCCGCGGCGGTAAGCGATCCGTTTCTCAGTAAGGATGAAGGGCGCGTCTATCAGGTCACGGATCGACAGCTCCTCCGCTTTCGCGTAAGGCGAATCGGCTCCCGTGACAAAGTGCATCGCCACCGGCTCTTCCTTGGCGATGACGTATTCGCTGTCGTACACGTGGCGGTCTAGGGTCACGATCAGGTCCGCCTCGTTGCGACTGAGCATACGGAACATGGTCTCAGTGTCGGTATTGGTAAATTTCAGCGCGATCCCGGGATAGGTGCGATGGAAATCGGTGTAATTGGTGTTCATCATGTCCTCACAGATCGAGTCGGGTGCGGCGATCCGAAGCAGCCCCCGTATCTCCCCTTCCCCTTTACTGTGGGTAAACTCCTCTGTGAGATTGCTGATCTGTCGCGCGTATTCCAGCAGTTCCCGCCCCCGCTGGGTGAGGGTAATGGTATGCCCGATCCGATCGAAGAGCGGACACCCCAGCTCGGTCTCCAGCTGCTTGATCTGGAAGGAGACGGTAGATTGAGCGTAGCTCAGCGCCGCCGCAGCTTTAGAGAAGCTCCCCAGCTCGGCGACCTGCACGAAGGTAATAAGATTTCGAATTTCCATAATCGTTCCTTTCTTGAATCGGAAGTGCGGTGAATTTTTGTCAGGCGGAAGGAAGCGGGACGTCGAGCGCCCGTCCCCTACGGATATGGTGGAAGACCTCAATCCCTGCGCCACCGCATTTATCGAAATCTTCGATAACCAACATCGAAAACATCAACTTGACTAATCTTGGAATCTATTATATACTATATTTGTCGATTTTTCAAGTATCCGGAGGAAAAAATATATGCCTAAAATCAAATTCTACCATCGAGACGCCGTACCGATGGAAATGCACAAAGTCAAGATTGTGCAAAAGCTCACCCTGCTCCCCGCAAGAGAGCGCCTTGCCAAGATGCGGGAGGCGGGATTCAATACCTTCTGCCTCCACAACGGCGACATTTTTATGGATATGCTCACCGATTCGGGCGTCAACGCAATGAGTGACGAAATGCAGTCCGCTATGCTCCGCGCCGACGATGCTTACGCAGGAAGCGAAACCTTCTACCGTATGCGGGACAAGCTGGAGGAGATCATCGGCATGAAGTATGTGCTTCCCGCCCATCAGGGACGCGCCTGCGAGCACATCATCGCCCAGCACTTTGTAAAACCCGGCAGCACCGTTATTATGAACTACCACTTCACTACCTCCAAAGCCCACGTCACCCGTCTGGGCGGCAAGGTAGAGGAGCTGGTCAAAGACGAGGGTCTTGTCACCAAGTCCACTCTTCCCTTCAAGGGTGACATCGATATGGACAAGGTCCGCGCCTGCGTGAAAAAGGAGGGCTCCGAAAACATCGCCTATATGCGTCTGGAAGCAGGTACCAACCTGATCGGCGGTCAGCCTATTTCCTACGCCAACATGAAGGAAGCCACCGACTACGCCAAGTCCCAGGGCATCCTCACCGTACTGGACGCATCCCTCTTGCAGGACAATCTTTACTTCAACAAGATCCGCGAGGAGTCGCTGAAGGATAAATCCATCCGCGAGATCACCCGTATGATCGCAGACCTCTTCGACGTGGTTTACTTCTCTGCCCGCAAGTTCGGCTTCGGCAGAGGCGGCGCCATCATGGTACGGGAAGAGTCGCTCTTCCACGAGCTGGAGGACTACATCACCATGTTCGAGGGCTTCCTTACCTACGGCGGCATGTCGGTAAAGGAGATGGAAGCACTCACCATCGGCTTTGAGGAGACCATGGACTTCGACGTCATCTCCCAGGCTCCCCAGTTTATCGATCACTGTGTCCGCGCACTGGACTCCTGCGGCGTCCCCATGGTCACCCCCGGAGGCGGTCTCGGCGCACACATCAATGCCCGTGAATTCGTCTCCCACATTCCCGCCGAAGAGTACCCCGCAGGCTCGCTGGTAGCGGCTCTCTATCTCTGCGGCGGTATCCGAGGCATGGAGCGCGGCACCCTCTCCGAGGAGCGCAATTCCGACGGCTCCGAGCGCATCGCGTCGGTGGAAATGGTGCGGCTGGCTTTCCCTCGCCGTGTCTTCACCCTCTCCCAGACCGAGTACGTCATCGACCGTGTGAAGTGGCTCTACGACCACCGCCATATGATCGGCGGTCTGCGCTTCGTCCACGAGCCCAAGACCCTCCGCTTCTTCACCGGCAAGCTGGAAGCCATCTCCGATTGGCCCGAGAAGCTGATCGAAGCATACATCGCCGACTTTGGCGAGGATCAGTAATCCGCAAAAATCTCCGCAGACCGTACGGTCTGCGGAGATCTGTTTATCCGATCAGTTTTTTCTTGATATATTTGAGCGTCTTCTCAAGGGTCTTCTGCTCGTAGAGCGCATACTCGTCAAACTGACTGAAGGTGCCACCCTCATCACCCGACCAGCCAATGAGCCACTTCCCCTTCAGCTCGTCGCCCAGATTGTCACTGTCCGACTTGTAGCGGAAGATGTGGTAATTCTCACCCTTGGCTTTCACCTTGCCCAGGTACTCGATCTCGTCGGGCTCCTTGCCCAGCTCGGTAGGATAGGTGAGCCAGTGGACCAGATCGCTCTTTGCCAAATATTCCTCAGTGGCAAGCTCCGCAGGAAACGCAGACTCCTTGCCGTGCTGCTTCAGCGAATGGTAGGTCATATCGGCGTAGGTCAGAGTGTTTGCCAACGCCGCTACCACATCGGCAGGCACTTCTCTGCCCAGCGACAGCAGGCTGTCCATAGCGTAAAAATTGATGTCGCCACGTCCCAGCTCCATGACGGCGTACATCTGCCGGATCAGCGCGTCGGTGGGGACGTTCTTGGCAACGTCGGCGATCAGCTCCAGATTGTCCAGTATCTGCTCGGTGGGCGCACCGTCCAGGTAGCGCGCCATCTCGGAGGCAATATAGTCGCCGAAGATCGCCTTGCACTCGTCGGTGAGTGCCGCCACTTTGTCCTTATAGTGGATCATCCCGGCGTAGAGTCGGCATTTCTGATACTCGTCGGTGAGCCGCTTGTGGGTGTTGAGCAGTTGCTCCACGAAGGCAGGATAGATCGTCTCCTGCTCAAAGAGCTTGTCCACGGCGTTCTCGAAAAAACGCTCGCCCTCCACCAGCTCCACCATCGCCTTGACCGCCTCCATCTTCTCGGGAGCCAGTGCGCGGGGATCGGGGCAAGCCTCCATCAATAGCCCCATCAGCTGATCCTCATATCCCATCAAAGCATCCTTGGACTTGTAATCGGGTACCGCGGGGATCTTCAGCATCAGCACCTTGAACTCGCCAAAGACAAAGGTTGCCAGCGCCTCCCGATCGGTAGAACCGATCTTGTTCGAACGCAGATAATTATTGAAATATTCGCAAAGTCTCATTTTCAGAGTATAATCCTCTGTCTCGGATATGGCAGACAGGATCGACTTGATCTCTGACATCATAATACCGCCTTTCATAGGTCATATTCAGATACGGATATTGTATCACAGATCGGCGGGTTCGTCAAGCCTGTTTTGCTAATCCTATTGGACAGTTTTTTTCAAAAAAGCATTGACAAACGACGCTCTTTGTGCTATAATCATACCGTAATATATGGAAGCGTAGCTCAGCTGGTCAGAGCGCACGGTTCACATCCGTGAGGTCATGGGTTCGAGCCCCCTCGTTTCCACCAAAAAAGCACCTGCTCATGCAGGTGCTTTTTTACTGCTTCTTGCCTCAAGAAAACTTATTACTCAGCCGCAGATTGTCGGCAATCATCGCAATGAACTCCGAATTTGTGGGCTTGCCTCGGCTGTTTTGGATGGTGTAGCCGAAGTAGGCGTTGAGGGTGTCGATATCACCACGATCCCACGCAACCTCGATGGCGTGGCGGATAGCACGCTCCACACGGGAGGAGGTGGTTTGATACTGCTTTGCCACCGACGGATAGAGGATCTTGGTCACTGAGTTGATCACGTCGGTGTCCTCGATGGTCATGAGGATGGCAGTCCGCAGATACTGGTAGCCCTTGATGTGGGCGGGCACGCCGATCTGATGGATCACCTTAGTCACCTGAGATTCCAGATCGTTGCCCACGGTAGGCGCCGCCGATTTTCCGCTGATCAGCTTGTCCGATCGCTTTGCCATCAGCCGCATGATCCGCTCCGACAAACTGTTATAGTCCAGCGGCTTTAACATACAGTATTCCGCGCCCGCTTCGACGGCTTCGTAGAACATATTCTGATTGTTGGCAATGGACAGCACGATAAAGGAGGGTGCCGCCTCGCCAAGTCCCATTGATCGTACGCCTCGCATCACCTGAATACAGTCCAGTTTGGGCAGCCAGATGTCGATGAGCACCACATCGGGATGCTCCGTGGAGATTCGGGAGATTGCCTCGTCTCCACCCGATGCCACCGAAATATCTCTGTACCCCATTGCGTAGAGTTTTGTCTTACACTGATTCACGAAGTCGGCGTTTTCATCCGCGATCAGGATCTTAACCTTAGATTCCATTCTTTTCATCACTCCTGCTGATTGATTTAACAGCCATATTTTACCATATATTACCAACTTTTGCAATAGTTTTGCTAAAATTTCCCATTGTCAAAATCAACAAAAATTCGATCACACTTTTGTGAATAATGCAGAAAAACGCCCCTTTGGGCGTTTTTCTGCATATTAGCATCGCTCACGGCGCTTCGGTCAGAGCGGAACGACCGTACAATATCGAAGCACACGCACCACTCGCAGAACCGACAACGGCTCACCGCTCTTTTTTGATCAGTCCTGCCGATTCCTTCAGATAATCGGCCTCGTCCTTGTTCAGATACCGCCACTTGCCCCGGGGGATATCCAGCTCCAGCTCGCCGATGGCAATTCTGCGCAGACGGCGGACGGTAAGATCAACCTGCTCACACATCTTGCGGATCTGACGGTTGCGTCCCTCATAGAGGATCATCTCAATGGTGGTAGCACTCTCGTCCTGCTTGACGATAGCACACTCCACGGGCTGGATCTTGTAGCCGTCGATCTCCATCGGCTCGCCCAGACGGGTCAGTTGCGCGCGGCTGACCTGCCCCTCCACGCGGACGTGGTAGATTTTAGGGATGTGATGTCGGGGATGGGTCAGCGCGTTGGCAAGCTCACCGTCGCTGGTAAAGAGGAGCAGCCCCTCCGAGTCCATATCCAGCCGTCCCACGGGATAGACCCGCTGATCCACGCCGGCAACCAGCTCGGCGACCGTCTTGCGCCCCTTTTCGTCGCTCATGGTGGTCACGTAGCCCGCGGGCTTGTGAAGCATCACGTAGCAGGGGTGCGCATTGCGCTTTTTCACCACGGGTCTGCCGCGGTAGGTAACCTTATCCCGATCGGGGCGGATCTTCTGCCCAATCTCGGCAAGGATGCCGTTGATTTTCACGTCGCCCTCTTCGATGGAGCGTTCAGCCGCACGGCGGGAGCAGATCCCGCAGTCGGCAAGGTATTTTTGTATTCTCAGTTCTTCCATTATTCTATCCTATTTGGGGCGCTGCCCCAAAACCTCGGTCAAAGCAATTCGGCAAAGCCGAATTGCCGTAGTTTGCCACATAGTGGCAAACTACAATACTTCTTTTGAAAAAAGTTTCTTAGCAATCTTCAAAAACTTTCAAAAAATTCAGATTGCAAGGGCTCTTTCTCTTAATCAAACCATCCCGCCAACCATCGACCAATGGCGGCGAAAAAATCGCAGATCTTCTGCCAGATGCTCTTTTCGTAGACCACAGCCGAAACGTCCGACTCGGCGTACAGCGACACGACGGCGGCTTCCCTGCCGTTGACCGCCACCACAGCCTGCCCGACCCGATCTCCTGCGCGGACCTCTCCCCAAAGAAAATGGGGCAGTTCTACGCGCACTTCGGGCTTACTCCCTTGCGGGAGGGTGAGCGTCACTCCATCGGAGCTTGTGCAGACCACGGTCTCGCACACACCACCCACTACGGGAACGGTATAGCGCATCGATCCTGCCTCTATTACGGTGACGGAAGCACAGACCGAGAATCCCCAGTCCAGCATCGCCCGATGATCCCGCCAATCGTTGGGATCGTTCAGCGTTACCGCCACCAGCAGAGTACCGTCCCGACGCGCCGCGCTGACCAAACAGCGCCCGCACCGTTTGGTGTAGCCGGTCTTGACACCAACACAGCCCTTGTACTCACGAAGCAGACGGTTGTGATTGACAAACAGCCGCACACTGTTGCCCCCTTCTACGGGCGCGGAGTAGCGCACCGTGGAGACGATCTCGGCAAAGGTCTCGTTCTCCAGCGCGGCAACGGTCAGCGTCGCCAGATCCCGTGCGGTAGTGTAATGCTCCTCGGCGTCCAGACCGTGGGGATTTTCGAAGTGGGTACTGTCAAGCCCCAGCTCGGCGGTCTTGCGGTTCATCCGATCGGCGAATCTCTCCACACTGCCGTCCACGGCAATGGCGATAGCAGTCGCCGCATCGTTAGCACTTTCCAGCATCAGTGCGTAGAGGAGCGTGGTCAGCCGCATCTCCTCGCCCTTGACCAGATAGACAGAGGAGCCCTCCACGCCGACTGCCTCAGCGGGGATCTTCACGGTCTCGGGGACATCCCCCGACTCCATCGCTTCCAGCGTCACCAGCGCGGTCATGATCTTGGTGGTGGATGCCATCGGAAGCCGCTCTTCGGCGTTTTTGGCATAGAGCACCTGCCCGTACTGATCCATCAGCACGGCGGAACGGGCGGAGACCGACAAAAGCGACTCCGATCCGCGCTCAGCGGCAAAAGTGCAGACGCTCCCACCAAGCAGGACGACAAACACCAGGCAGCAACTGCAGATCTTCAGAAAAAAGCGCACAAACTCCTCCCCCTTCGCCATAACCTATGCGAAGGGAGGGGAGATTAGAACGCTGATGCGTCCGACTTATTCAGCTGCTTCGGAAGTCTGTTCCTCTGCAGGCTCGTCCTTCTTCTTCTGAGGGATCATGGCCTTGATCTTGGCAAGCAGCTCGGGAGAGCGCTCCAGGAAGGAGATGATGGTATCCACCTTGTCGGGAGCGGGAGCCACATTGGGGATGGTAGTCACGGGCATAAACTCGGTGGAGCCATCTGCCTTGGTCACCAGGAAACCAACGGGATTGAGGGTCACGCCGGTTCCGCCGCCGCCGCCGAAGGACGACGCGCCGTTAGCGGCAGGGTTATGCTTGCCGTAGTAGTCCACGCCGCCGGAGGCGTAGCCCAGGGAAACTTTAGAAACGGGAATAATCACCGTTCCGCCTGCAGTAGTGATGGGCTCGCCCACCACGGTATTCACGTCGATGATCTGCTTGATGTTACCCAGCGACGTGTCAATGATCTTATTCAGCTTGCTTTCGTTCATATTTATGATCCTCCAATTGAGTTACTTATTTATGCTCAGCCCGCAGGCGAGTCGGTCGATTGGGTGTCGGCGATCTTCTTCGCCGGTGACGGCTCGTCGCCGGTCATATTTTTGAGCAGTCGCTTAACGGCACCGATGCCTGCGGCAAAGACCATGGCAAAAATGTGCCACACCCGCAGACGGAAGACGAAGTGCAGATCCATAGTCAGCTTGTCCGACAAAAAGTCAGCCGTGACCGCGATCTCTTCGGGCTTTCTGACCTTAAAATTGGTGATCGCCGCCAGTGCGTGGCAGAGATAGGTGACAAACTGCACCACGATGCCGTAAAGGATAGCGGTGGACGCGGCGTCTTCGCCGCCAACCGCGATCTTCAGCCGTACCGCTTCGATCCGGAAGTGCTTTCCAAAAGACTTGAACAGAACCTTGACAGCGTCAAGCCCCACCAGCACCAGCTCCATGATCTCGGCCAGCTCTTTTTTCTTCTTTTCCTTCTTCTTTTTGCCGTCATCGGGAGGCGGAAGCCCCTTTTTGGCGGCTTCCTTGGCGGCCTTCTTTTCCGCCTTTTTCCGCTCCTTCTCGGCTTGCTTTTTCGCTTTCTTAGCTTCCTGCTTCAGACGGAGTTTTTCGTCCTTGGCAAGGCGTTTTCTGTACTTTTTCGGGGTAAAATCCGATAGTTTTAGAGGCTTTTTCTCCTTCGGCGTGATGCGGAAGGTCATTCCCAGCACCTTCACCGCCACCCGAACGTCGGTGTTATATTCCACCTCGACGCTGGCGCGGATCATGCCGATCAGCCAGAAAAACAGCAAAATGCAGCCAAATATGATCCATCCGTTCAAACCGATTCACCTCCTGTTTCATCCATCTTCGTTGACAGCTCGGTTGCGCCGTCTTAAATTCCCTCCAGCTGAAGGGGCGTTTGCTGCGGGGTATCGCTCATTGCAGGCAGCTCGTCCAGCGAGGACAGCCCGAAGACCCGCAGAAAATCGGGGGTCGTGCCGTAGAGATTGGGCTTGCCCGGCACATCCAGCCGCCCCACCGTCTCGATCAGCGACTTTTCCGCCAGCACACCCAGCGCGTAGGAGGAGTCCACTCCGCGGATCTGCTCGATGACCGCCTTGGTCACCGGCTGATTGTAAGCGATGATGGCAAGCACCTCCAAGGAGGACGCCGACAGACGACCGGTCTGACGGATACCGAGAGCATTGCGGATGTAATCTTCAAAGCCCTCGCGGGTACAGAACTGACAGCTGTTCTCGTAGAGCACCACTTGGATGCCCCGCTCCTCCGCCTCGTACTTTTGGTGGAGGGCATATGCCGCCTCGCGGACCTCGGTCTCGGAGACCATCGCCACGGCGGCGAGTTTTTCGTATTCGATGGGATAGCCCGCCGCAAAGAGCACCGCTTCCAGGATCGCGGCGGTTTCGGGGGCTTGTCCCAGAGTGTTTTCCTGTTCGTTCATTTTGTCATTCCTTTAGGATGCTTCGATTTCCGACGTCGCCGCGGACGCTTCGATCTCCGCAATTCTCGGCGCGATGGCAAGATAGACCTCACCCGCCTCGTCCTCCCTTGCGGTCAGCCGACCGTTCCGGATCAGCGTGAGCAGTGCCAGAAACGAGGTGATCAGCTGACTGCGGTCGCTGTTGGTAGCCAGCAGTAACGTCTCAAAGGGCGTCTCTCCCTTTCTGCGCAGATAGCGCAGGATGGTAAAGGCCTTTTCGGGCACCGGCACGATCTTTTTGGTCAGAATGGTCGCCAGCGTCTGTCGTGGCACGTCGGTGTGGGACTCCTGTGCCTGCTTCTGGCGGACGAAGATCCGCTCGAAGGCGCGGATCAGAAGCGTCGCCTCGTGATCGGCGGTAAAGGTTCGGTCGATGCCCACCTCGTCGGGTTCCTTGACGAACCGCCCCGAATAACGGCTGTATCGGGGGGAGAGCAGTCCGGCAGCCTCTTTGGCGCGGCGGTATTCCACCAGCGCGTCCACCAGCGGCTTGCGGGGATCCTCTTCTTTGCTGTCGGCGGCGCGGGGCAGGAGCATCCGACTCTTGATCAGCATCAGACGGGAGGCCATTTCCAGAAATTCGCCCGCCACGTCCATATCCATCTTCCGCATCGCCTCGATGTACTCCATGTACTGGGTAAAGATCAGCGAGATGGGGATGTCGTAAATATTCAGCTTATTCTTGGTGATCAGCGACAGAAGCAGATCCAGCGGACCGTCGAAAACCTCCAAGTGAAAGCTCAGCTCTTCGTTTTCCATCGCGGTATTACCAGAACAACAGCTCGATGCCCACGTGCATCCAGCTGATCAGCCAATCCATACCGTTGAGAATAAAGTCGGCGGCGATCTCCAGCGGGCGATCCAAAATGTCAGACCACAGTGCAGCCAGCACCACCAGCTGAATGATCCGCTCGTACTTCATCACACCGAAGTAGATTCGATCGGGCAGGAAGACGAAGGCGATCCGCGATCCGTCGAAGGGAGGGATAGGAATCAGGTTGAACACCGCCAGATAGACGTTCATCAGCGCGAAAAAGTAGAGAAAATCCACAATGATCGCCCACAGGCGCAGATTCATCCCCTCGATAAGCGGCAGATAGAGGGCGATATTCATCAGCAGCAACCCAACAAATCCCAACAGAATGTTGGTAACGGGACCTGCAAGCGCAGTCAGCGCCATCCCCAGCTTGGGCTTCTTGTAATAACGGGAGTTGACCGGAACAGGCTTTGCCCAACCTACACCGAACAGCAACATACAAAGCGAACCTAAGGGATCCAAGTGCTTGGCGGGATTGAGGGTCAGCCGTCCCAGATTATAGGCAGTAGGGTCGCCCATCTTGTAGGAGACCCAGCCGTGGGCTACCTCATGAAAGGTCAGTGCGATCAATACGATGGGGATGGTCATGATCAACTGGATCATGATCTCCCGGAAGGATGCGCCACCCATGATCATCTCAAGCAGCATAATGATTCTCCTTTGTTTGAATTCGTTACAGATCGTTTCTGCAGAGATCCTCACAGGTCTCTCGCCTGATCACGAGCCGATCCTCGCCATCCTTCACGAAGACCATTGCGGGTCTGGGCACACGGTTGTAGTTGGATGCCATAGAATAGTTGTAGGCACCGGTCACCAGCACCGCCAGAATGTCTCCGCGCACGGGAGCCTGCAGTGCCATTCCCTCGCCGATCAAGTCGCCCGATTCACAGCAGCGTCCTGCAACGGTGCAGATCAGATCCTTCTTCTCTGCTGCGCGGTTTGCCAGCAGTACCTCGTAGCGGGACTGATAGAGGGCATAGCGGGGGTTGTCGGTCATACCGCCGTCCACCGAAACGTAGGTGCGCACGCCCTCGATCTCCTTCACCGTGCCAACGGTGTACAGGGTCACGCCTGCCACCGCCACGATGGAGCGTCCCGGCTCCATCAGGATCGCGGGTCGGCGCAGTCCGTAGGACACGCAGATCCGATCAACTTCAGTAGCGATCTTTTCGATATTGCCCACGATATCCACCGTAGGCTGATCGTTAGTATAGCGGACGGCAAAGCCGCCGCCCAGATTGATCTTTTTCGCCTCATAGCCGGTCTTCGCCTTCATGTCCGCCATAAACTCGAACATGACCTTCGCCTGCTCGATATAGGGCTCATATTCGAAGATCTGCGATCCTATGTGGCTGTGGAAACCTTCCAGGATCAGATTTTTCTTGGTTAGTGCCAATCTCACCAGCCGTTCCGCCTGTCCCGTAGCGATAGGCGTGCCAAACTTGGAGTCCAGCTGACCGGTCAGGATCGCTTTTTGGGTGTGGGCGTCGATGTTGGGAGTCAGACGGAGCATGATGCGCTGCATCACACCCATCTCGCCCGCAATGCGGTCGATCGCTTCCAGCTCCTCGAAGGAGTCCACCATAAACTCGCCGATACCGTCGGCAATAGCGCTCGCGATCTCGCGGTCGGTCTTGTTGTTGCCGTGGAAGGACGCCTCGGTCAGATCAAATCCCGCCGCTTTGGCGGTATACAGCTCGCCCGGCGACACCAGATCCACACCGATCCCCTCTTCTTTCAGGATTCGGTAAATGGCTTTGCAGGAGAGTGCCTTGGAAGCGTAGTGGATGGTACTGCCCGCGCCGAAATACTTTTCCATAGCGGACTGATACAATCTGCACCTGGTGCGGACTGCGTTCTCGTCCAGAACCATCAGAGGCGTTCCGTACTTCTCGGCAAGGGTAACGGTATCGACCCCGCCGACGGCAAGGTGACCGAGATCATTGATAGAGTAATGAGGGTGAAGCATAATTTAGTTTCCTTCGGAAATAAAGAATAAAGAATAAATTCGGTAGCTTTTCGGCTGTGCTGAAAAGCTATTTTAGGAAGTTAGTCGAGGGCTTTCATGATCTCGGCGATGACCGCTTCCTTCCCTTCTCCGCTTTGGGCGGAAAACGGCAAGATGGTGATCCCCTCCAAAACGGGGAGTGCGTGGAGTTTTTCCAGCATAGCATTCCGCTCGGTCTTGTTGGGCTTATCCGCTTTGGTGGCGACCACGAAGAAGGGGATTTCCGCCTGGCGGAGGAAGTCCAGCATCATCAGATCGTCTTTGGTGGCACCCACCTTCAAGTCGATGAGCTGTGCCACGGCTGTGACCCGCTCGCCGCCCTCGGTGAAGTATCCGTCTACCAGTTTTGACCATTTTGCCTGCTCCGATGCAGTGCGGCGGGCATAACCGTAGCCGGGAAGATCCACCAGATAGAATGCCTTATCCACCTCGTAAAAGTTGACCGTGATGGTCTTTCCGGGGCTGGAGCTGACGCGCGCCAGGCTCTTTCTGCCAATCAGCGCATTCATCAGCGAGCTTTTGCCTACGTTGGATCGCCCTGAAAAGGCAATCTGAGGCTTGCGGTCGGCGGGAAACTGGGAGGGCAGTACCGCGGTGATCTTCAGATCGGTCTTAGTGATATTGACTTTCACGTCGTCCGCCTCCTCGTTTGTGGTCGATCGGCATAGGGAGAGGCTTTTCCTCTGCTACGGAAACGGTCTTTTCCGCAGGCAGAATCAGCGCGACCTTCAGAACGTCCTCTACGCTGTCGCAGAAAACGTATTCCATGCCCTCCTTCAGGAAAGCATCCAGTTTTTCAAAGTCGGGTCTGTTGTCGGAGGGCACCAGCACGGTCTTCACGCCGGCCTTGTACGCCGCCATGGATTTTTCGCGAAGCCCGCCGATAGCGATGACTCTGCCTCTGAGGCTTACCTCACCGGTCATAGCCACGTCGCGGCGCACGGGAATGCCCGCCAGCGCGGAGATCATAACCGTCACCATAGTAACGCCTGCGGAAGGACCGTCCTTGGGGATGGCACCTTCAGGGAAATGGATGTGCAGATCGATATTTTTATGGAAATCTGCGTCAATGCCGTACTGCGCGGCTCTGGCGCGCACCACGCTCCGCGCGATCTCGGCGGACTCGGTCATCACCTTGCCCAGCGAGCCGGTCAGCTGGAGCTTTCCACTTCCTGCCAGAGGCAGAGCCTCCACCTGTAAGAGATCGCCGCCCGCCTCGGTGTAAGCAAGACCGTTCACCAGTCCCACTGTATCGGCATCGGGGAGCTTATCGTCGATCACCTTGCGGGGACCGAGAAGCTGTGCGAGATTTTTCTTATTGATCTTTACCGATGCCGCCTCGGGATCGTCGGCAAGCCGCATCGCCGCCTTACGGCAGAGCGACGCCAGCTCCCGTTCCAGATTTCGCACGCCCGCCTCGCGGGTGTAGCCGTCGATGACCTCCAGCAGCGTGTCGTCGGACAGCTTGAACTGCTTCTTACTAAGACCGTGACGGGCAAGCTGCTTGGGGAACAGGTGACGTTTCGCAATGGACAGCTTCTCCGAACGGGAGTAGCTGGGTAGTTCGATGATCTCCATTCTGTCCAGCAGGGGCTTCGGAACGGTGTCCAGGGTGTTTGCAGTGGCAATAAAGATGCAATCCGACAGATCCCAGGGAAATTCCAGGAAATGATCGCGGAAATTCTTATTCTGATCGGGATCCAACACCTCCAGCAGTGCGGCAGAGGGATCGCCGTGGGAGTCGCGGGTCAGCTTATCGATCTCGTCCAGCAGGATCAGCGGATTTTCCGACTCCGCCTTGACGATGGCGTCGATAATCCGCCCGGGCATCGAAGCAACGTAGGTCTTGCGATGACCGCGGATGTCTGCCTCGTCCCGCACGCCGCCCAGCGATACGCGGACGAATTTCCGCTTCAGCGCGGTGGCGATAGAGGAAGCTACCGAGGTCTTACCCACGCCGGGCGCACCCACCAGACAGAGGATCTGATTGCGGATGCCCTCGGTTCTGGCACGGACGGCAATGTATTCGAGGATTCGCTCCTTGACCTTCTCCATGCCGTCATGATCGCGGTCGAGGATCTTGCGGGCGGCAGCAACATCGGGACGGTCAGCGGTCTTTTTGCCGAAGGGCAGTTCCAGACAGGTGTCCAGATAGCCGCGGATCACGTTGCTTTCGGGGGAGGCAAAGGGCAGCTTTTCCAGCTTGCGGACCTCCTTCACCAGCTTCTCGCGGATCTCCTCGGGCATCTCCTTGATGCGGGCGATCTTGAAGAGGTATTCGGCGATATCGTCGTCTTCCCCGCCCTCGCCCAGCTCGGACTGGATGACCTTCATCTGCTCGCGCAGGTAATAATCCCGCTGATTGGCTTCCATGCGCTCGCGGGTCTTTTTGTGGATGTTGATCTCCTCCGCCAGCATCTGGAGCTCCTCGTCGAAGATCTCCGACAGAATCCGCAGCCGCGCGATGGGATCGAACTCGTCCAGGATCTGTTGCTTGTGCTCCAGCCTCAGCAGGAGACTGCCGGCGATAAAGTCGGCCAGCTGACCGGGATCGTCTGCGGATTTGATGGTTTTCTCAATGTCTTTGCTAAATTCCGGAATCTGACCGATAAACTGATCCAACTTCTTCAGCACGGCGGCGCGAAGCATCTGCTCCTCGTCGGGCTCGGCCTCCACTTTTACGGTCTTGCAGACCACCCGCGCCGTCAGCACAGGGGAATCGGAGATGCTGACCACCTCGCCGCGGCAGAGGCAGTCCAGATTCGCCCGAACGATACCGCCTGCGTGGCGGGTGAACTTTTCGATCTTTGCCATGACGCCCACCCCATGCAGAGTGCGTCGGCAGACCTCCTCGTCGTCATCGGGGCTCTTGAATGCCAAGAGGAAGATGGCACCGCCGTTTGCCTTGGCAGTCTCCAGTGCCGCCACCTCCTCGGGGCGGTTGACCTCGATAGCGAAGGGGATGGAGGGGAATGCCACTGCCCCACGCAAAGGAAGAAGCGGGAGAGTCAGGGCTTTGGTTTTTTCGATATATGTGGACATGGATATGCTCCTTGGGAAATGCTATGATTATTCATATTATTCTATCATATTCAAACCGGAAAATCAAGACTTTTCGCGAATTTTTACAGAGTTTACATCTGTTTATTTTCGGGGAATGGCAAAAAGCTCCCCTCCCGCGCGGGGAGGGGAGAGAGGGTGGGTTAGTACAGATTGATATAATACTCGCAATAATATTTATATCCGGTATCATCCGTGCGATAACCGTTGATGCGCAAATAGGCAACACCTTCCGCATCCATTACGATCATTGTACCAATGGTGTCCAGCCCATCGGGAATTGATTCCCGCAAAAGCGGCTCAGCCTTTTGGATCGCTTCTACGGTAATTTGATCTTCAACCGACGCAAACAAGTCAGGATTCGCAAAATCCAGAGAAGCCAACTGACCTTGCAGATTGTAAGATAGTAAAATGAATTCGGTAGTCTTATAATCGCATATGAAGTGTCTATAGACGATATAAATCAAGTTATCGCTGATAGAAGTCGTTTCAAACTCATAACGGGCAAAAATGTCTTCACCGTAGAGCGCAATCAGCTCAGCTTCTGCTTTTTGGAGCGCTTGCGCTTCGGTCAATTCACCGCCTTCTGCTTGGCGCGCATTGTAATCCATATAGCTTTGAACTTTGCCGGTTGAGCGGAAAAAATGGATATTTATATTATCTCCCTCGGCACCGCCTTCATCGATAGCATATCTATCGTAAAAGGAGTTCTCCTTCAGCTCATCTACACTGCACTCCGAAAATGCGCCTGCATAGGAGTCTTGGTAATTTACCGTAACCTCTTTTCCGCCGATCGTAATCGTTCGACTTTGAACCGTATTCGGATTGGGATCGATTGCATTTCGCGTCAGTAGATCGAATTTTTTAGTTTCGGCACGCACATAGGCAATTTTAGGAGCCTTTTCCCCGGTTATTTCTTGTCTTGCGGGGCGTTCCCGCAATGTTGCCTCGGAGGAATAGTAGATTGTGTATTCAATTTTATCCGCAGTAGTCGAGTTCGTCTGTTGGGGCTCGGAAGGGGTAGAATTGCATCCGCTGAGTCCCAACATAACTACAGCAAGTAGTACAGAGCAGTATTTTTTCATGGTTATTCCTCCAATCAGTTTAAGTATTGATCGCTATCCCCTGCGGTATAAGTGGGCAATTTTTCATAATCCGTTCCGCGTTCTACAGCATATTTTTTCAGGACCAAATCCCCCTCTTCTATCGCCTGGGCAATTGTTTTGGAGCTTTTGATTCCGTTCAAAAAAGCATCCAGCCACACATTCAAATAACCGGTATCCGAATCTTCCGATAAACCGAGCACGCAGTGAGCACCTTTTTTAAAGGTTTCATCAACCAAATTAAACTCATTGTTTCCCCGGGGCGCTGAAACGCCTGTGCTACATCCTAAATAGAGTACACAACGTTGTGACGCCAGTCCATTATCAGCACAATCGCTAACAAAGCATTGTACATAATCTGCATTACCTCCTTTAAGCGAACTGTGTGCATATAGTTTCCCTGTCACGACATTGTTAGTCGTTTGAAAGGAAATTCTCGCAGGCCCACCGTGACCGTAATAGATAAATACATTACCACTTGTCAGATATTCATATGCAGTACTTACTGTATCATTGACTGTAGCAGTAGCGGTGGGAGCATATCCCAAATCAAAAAATATATCTTCAAAATCATCGTTTTCAGATATGGTGTAAAAACACAGTGTTTCATTAGTTTGCGAATCGACAAAATCATAGTTAAAGCTAAACATATCCGCATAGCCCTTTTCTACCGCCATAAAACTCCAATACGATCCGGCGACCAGCGAGCTTGACATATACGCATCGCCTGTGGAATCCATCGTGAGATACTTGTTATTAAACCGGATCAAATATTTTCCTTGGTAGGTACCCGATTCGATCCGATGTAAGTCAAATTTGGTTGGCGCACCAGTGGAATTGTACAGTATTACGCGAGACCCGGGGGTATAGATTGATCGCCCAACTGTACTATACACACTTTGCAAACGGGTGGTTCCGTCGGTTTGCATCAATACTCTCCATTGAGAATATGAAGACTTATCGCTCCGCGCCCTGCCGCTGATGTTAACATTGTTAGCGTCCGATATCGTTTCCAGTGAAAGCAGCTTACCTGTATTACAATTCATGATGTAATAATCGGCATTATTGATCAGTCCTGTAGGCGCACGGACTTTGACGGTAATCGAATCGGTCAACACGTTGCCGCTGCTGTCTTTACAGCTTACGGTAATTACGGCAGTTCCTTTTTCGAGTCCGGTAATCGTACTATAAGTATCGCTATATGACAAAACATCTTCGTCATCAATATCTATGGTAACATCCGTAGCAGACGAAGGGACCGAAATGGTAACGGAAGTAGTCTGTCCAACCATCAGCACCGTCTTGGTGGAAGTAATCGAGATCGACGCATCCGCCGCATACACCGGTATCGCACCGGCACAAAGGGTCAATAAAACTGCACTCGTCAAAAGAATAGAGCCAAACTTTTTCATAGGAAATTCCTCCTTTTATACAATTTCGTCTGGTCGGTATTCTGTTTTTTGCGGCTTTATCTGCCCATCGGACTCATTCCTTTCAAAAGTGAGATTTCTACAATATTAGTATAGCACATTTTCCATTAAATGTCAACCGTTTCTGCAAAAAAACCTCTGTAGCATTCTCCAAAATTACCTGTTATTTTTTGTACATCCTCCACAAAAACAATCGCCCCGCAAGCATTTACGGGGCATTTTCCATATGTTCTTGGGAGATGCAAAAGGCCCCTTCTTACAAGAAGGGACCTTTTGCAGGGTGCGGGACGGCGTCCCGCGCTCAATCAATTATTCTACAGAAATCACGTAATAGTACAGAGGCTGACCGCCGCAAACCGAGGCAACTTCCACGTCGTCCCCCAGCTTTTCGCGCAGGTGATCTGCCATGCGCTCAGCGTCGTCAGAATCTACATCGGAGCCGTAGAACAGGGTCACGAAGGACGCCTCACCCATGTGATCGATGAGCATATCCATGCACTCCTCACGGGTGTCGGTCACGTACTTCACCTTGCGCTCTACCAGACCCAGGATCTGACCGCCCTTGATCTCCTGACCGTCGAATGTCGAATCGCGTGCGGCAAAGGTGATGTCCAAGGTCTTGACCGAGGACAGCGCCGCGATCATGTTGGCGGTATTCTCCTCGGGGGTCTCGTCAGGGCTGAAGTTCATCATCGCCGCAACACCCTGCGGTACGCTAACAGAGGGAACCACGATAACTCTCTTATCCTCAACGATCTTGGCGACCTGTTCGGCAACCAGACAGATGTTACTGTTGTTGGGAAGCAGATAAACGATCTCGCTGGGAGTTTCGTTGACCGCCTCGATCAGTTGCTCCGCAGAGGGATTCATAGTCTGACCGCCCAGGACGAAGGAATCAACACCAAGATCTGCAAACAGGGTCTTCATCCCCTCACCCATGGTGACAGACACGAAGCCGTACTGCTTCTCGGGCGCGCGGACCGTCTTCACGGGAGCCGCTTCTTCCTTTTCGATGAGCTCGGTGTGCTGATTCTGCATATTCTCTACCTTCACGGTAAAGAGAGAACCGTAGCGAAGTGCCTCGGAGAGGACGCTACCGGGATCCTTGGTATGTACGTGCACCTTCACGATCTCGGTATCTTCTACGAATACGGCGCTGTTGCCGGCATTCAGTACGAACTCGTGGAACGCTTCTACCTTACCCTCGCCCAGATACTCCTCACTCTTGGTGACGATGCACTCGGTGCAGTAGGGGAATTCGATGTCAAAGGTCTCAAACTCGGCGAAATTCGCCTTCTTTGCGGTAGCCGCGGGAGCGCCAGTCTTATCGAGTGCCTCCACGGGCTGATGCTTCAGCGCAGCGCGCATACCTTCCAGAATGGCAACGAAGCCTGCGCCGCCGGCGTCAACGACATTTGCCTGCTTGAGCACGGGCAGCATCTCGGGAGTCTCCTCCAGGGTATGCTCAGCAACCTCGACCATATAGTCGAAAAGATTGTCGACTTCGTAGTCCTTGTTGGAAGCCTTCTCCAGCGCGGTCTCAACGCTGGCGCGCATAACGGTGAGGATGGTGCCTTCAGTGGGGTGCTGGACCGCCTTATAAGCCTCGGAAACGCCCATATCGAACGCCTTCAGGATGTCAACGGAGTCAACGGAGTCCTTCCCTGCAAAGCCCTTGGCAATGCCGCGGAAGAAGAGAGACAGGATAACACCCGAGTTACCTCTTGCCGCGCGCAGAAGGCTGCTTGCGACCTTGTCGGCACACTCGGAGATAGAGCCGCTGTAATCCGCCAGCTCAGCCGCAGGAGACATGGTCATACTCATGTTGATACCGGTGTCTCCGTCGGGCACGGGGAATACGTTCAGCTCGTTGATTGCTTCTTTCTGATTGTGGATGGAATTGGCAGCGGACACGACCATACTGGCGTATGTAGCACCGTCAATCTTAGCGGGGGACGATTCGTTTAGGATCTTCTCGTCTTTCATGGATCTATTTTCTCCTTTAGATCAATATTCGCACAGAGACATTGTAGCACAAAAAATCGGATTTGTCAAGTCCTATCGCCATATTCACACCTAAGATTTTCAATAATTTGCGTTTTTCGACCGAAAAACCACGCCAACGACCTTCGGACCAGCGTGAGAAGAGATGATCGAGCCGATCTCGGTGCGCATCACAGGCGCATATCCCAGCGCGTCGATCATCGTCTTTTCCATGGTATCGCCATCGGCAGGGTTGTTTCCATTGAGAACAATGTAGGGGGTACCGGGCTCTATCTCGCTCATGACCTTATCGGCGATCTTGGGGATCAGCTTCTTTTCTCCGCGGATCATTTCATTATTGTCAATCTTATGATCGCAGATGCGCATGATGGGCTTGATGCCCAGCGCCTCGCCCACCACCGCCACGGCACCGGGGATACGTCCCGATTTCTTGGCGTATTTGAGGGTGTACGGCGCAAAATAGATCAGCACATGAGCGAGCCAATCGAGAATAAAAGCCTCTACCTCGTCGGCAGACTTCCCTGCCTTCACCAGCTCGGCCGCCGCCAGGACGGCATAGCCATAGCCGGCGGTATAGGTACGGCTGTCGATGAGACGGATGCGGAAGGACTCGCGGCACTCGGGATGGGCTTCGTAGAACTGCTCTCTGGCAACCTCGGCGTTGCCGAAGGTGGCGGACGCGTCTTTATTGATCAGGGTAACGATCACATCGGTATAGCCCTCTGCCAAAACCGACTCGTACAGCTCGGCAAAACGGAAGACCGTGATCTGCGAAGTGGAAGGGAGCGAAGGAGAGCTTTCCAAAAGGGAGTAAAACTCCTCGTTGGTCACGTCCACACGGCTCTCATAGGACTTTTCATCCAGCAGAAAGCTGTAATTCATTACAGTGATGTCATTGTCCCGCTCCTGCTCCAAGGTAATATCGGAAGCGGAATCGGTGATGAGTTTGATCTTCTCCATAGTTGTCTCCATATACAAAACGTTGATTGGTCAACTTAATCTTGATATAAATTCGTTTGCAACTGAAGTTTACAAACGATTCTTTCCATATTATCGGAACTTCTACCCGGATACAGGCAGAATCAGAGCGATCCGGTCACTTTTCGGTGTTTCCGAAAAGTGACCACACCGCATTAAACCTCTCGGTTGGCGTTGGCAAGCATCAGCTTGATGCGGTTTTCCTGATTGATCTTGGTAGCACCCGGGTCGTAGTCGATGGCGACAATATTTACTCCGGGGTGATTTTCCTTGATGGGCTTCATCATGCCCTTGCCCATAATGTGATTGGGCAGACAGCCGAAGGGCTGGGTGCAGACGATGTTGTTGACGCCCTGCTCGATCAGCTCCAACATCTCGGCGGTCAGGAGCCAGCCCTCTCCCATCTTCGCGCCCAGACCGATGTAGCCCTTGGTAAGGGTACGGGTGTGGTCGAAGGGAGTCATAGGGGAGAAGGTGCTGTTCTTCTCGATGATCTTGATCAGATCCTTCTGTTTTTTCAGCAGATACTTATCAAGGATACGGCAGGCAGTGGCATATAGCTTACCCGTACCGTAGAGCTTGTGATCCACAATGCCGTTGTAGACGCAGTATAGGAGGAAGTCCATCAGACCGGGCAGTACCACCTCGGCGTTCTCTGACACCAGGAAATCCTCCAGATGGTTATTGCCCAGCGGCGAGAATTTCACGAAGATCTCGCCTACGATGCCTACCCGCACCTTATCGCGGGGACCGCGCTCGATGGCGTCGAAGTCCTTCAGGATCTCCACATAGGTCTTCTTGATCTTCTTGTAAGAGATCCGCTTCTTTGCCATCAGATCGGACAGCTTTTCGGTCCAGCGATCGCACAGCGCCTGGGACGTACCCGGCACTTTTTCGTAGGAGCGCACCTGATTGTGCAGAAGCATCATCAGATCACCCAGCAGCACGCCATAGACCGCCTTGATGAGCATGGGGATGGTCAGTTTGAAGCCTGGATTCTTCTCAAGTCCCGAGAAGTTCAGCGACAGAACGGGGATGTAATCGTAGCCCGCCTTGGCAAGGGCCTTGCGCAGGAGGGAGAGATAGTTGGAGGCACGGCAGCCGCCGCCGGTCTGGGTGATCAGCAGAGCCACCTTGTGGGGATCGTAAGCCCCGCTGTTCAGGGAGTCGATGAACTGCCCGATGACCAGCAGTGCGGGATAACAGGTGTCGTTGTGAACGTAGCGAAGCCCGCACTGCTTCACTTCGTCGCCCATATTTTCAAGCAGTACCGTCTTGTAGCCGTTGTGGTTAAAGATCGACTGGATGATCTTGAAGTGCATGGGCAGCATTGTGGGAATCAAAATGGTGTATTCCCGCTTCATTTCTTCGGTGAAAATGACCCGTTCAACGCGCGCGGACATCAGATCACCTCCTTGGATGTAATCAGTTCGGGACGTTGCTCCACCTGCTCCAGCGCGCCCAGAAGGGAGCGCAAACGAATGGTGACCGCACCCAGATTGGTGATCTCGTCGATCTTGATTTGGGTATAGAGCTTGCCCTTCTCTTCCAGAATGGCACGGACCTCGTCGGTGGTGATGGCGTCCAGACCGCAACCGAAGGAGACCAGCTGTACCAGATTCACGTCGGGGTTCTCGCAGGCGTACTCGGCACAGCCGTAGAGCCGCGCGTGGTAGGTCCACTGATTGAGAACATCCACGTCGGCGGGCTTCAGCAGCGTGTCGATACTGTCTTCGGTAACGACTGCAAAGCCCAGATTAGTGGCAAGCTTATCGATGCCGTGACCCACCTCGGGGTCGATGTGGTAGGGTCTGCCCGCAAGGATCATAATCTTGTAGCCGTTCTCTCTTGCGAAGGCAACTGCACGCTCGCCCTCGCGGCGGATGTCCGCCATCCATTCGGTATACGCGGCACGTCCGGCAACTACAGCGGCGACCATCTGCTTTTTGGAAAACTCGATGCCCATCTCGTCCTTGAAGACTTCACAAAGCTCGGCGGAAAGCTCCTTGTCGGAGTTAATATCCAGATAAGGATAGAGGAATTTGGTCGTTTTGATGCTATCCATGTTATGGGAGAGCAGCTCGGAGTAGTACGCCACCACAGGACAGTTGTAGTGGTTGTCGGCGACCTTCTCATCCATATTATAAGAGAGGCAGGGGTAGAAGATCACGTCCACACCCTTCTCTACCAGAGTCTCCATGTGTCCGTGCATCAGCTTGGCGGGATAGCAGGCGGTGTCAGAGGGGATGGAATACTGACCCTTTGCGTAGAGTCTGCGGTTGCCAAAGCCCGATGTGATCACGTGGAAGCCGAGATGTTCGAAAATCGTCTTCCAGAAGGGCGCCAGCTCGTACATTCCAAGTGCCAGAGGAAGACCGACGGTGATCTTCTCGCCCTTATCCTCCATACTGCCCGCAATCGCGGAAAACTTTTCCCGCTTGTAGGCGTGGAGATTGGGGAGCGCACGGCTCTCGTCCACCTTCAACCCCGCACCCTTCTCGCACTTGTTGCCCGAGATGTACTTCTCGCCGTTCGCAAAGGTGTTGATGGTCAGCCGGCAATGGTTGGTACAGCCGTGGCAGGTGACGGCTTTGGTGGTGTGGGTGAATTTCTGCAATGCCTCGGGGGTGATGAGTTGGGACTCCGCCTTTTTCTGCTGTTTCGCAAAAAGAGCGGCACCGTAAGCACCCATCAGACCCGCAATAGCGGGACGGGTGACGTTATGTCCGATCTCCAGTTCAAAGGAGCGGAGCACCGCGTCATTCAGGAAGGTACCGCCCTGGACCACAATGTTCTCGCCCAGATCCTCGGCGGAGGAGGCACGAATGACTTTATAAATGGCGTTCTTCACTACGCTCATGGACAGACCGGCAGAGATATCCTCCACGTTTGCGCCGTCCTTCTGGGCTTCCTTGACCGAGGAGTTCATAAAGACCGTACAGCGGGAACCCAGATCCACCGGCGATTTCGCCGTAAGCCCCAGATTGCTGAAATGACCGATCTCGTAGTTCATGGACTTGGCAAAGGTCTCCACGAAAGAGCCGCAGCCCGAGGAGCAAGCCTCGTTGAGCATGATGGAGTCGATGGCACCGGAGCGGATCTTGAAGCATTTGATGTCCTGACCGCCGATGTCCAGAATGAAATCCACCTTGGGATCGTAATACTTGGCGGCAGTAAAGTGGGCGATGGTCTCCACCAGACCGTGATCCACGTGAAAGGCGTGGCGGATTAGCTCCTCGCCGTAACCGGTGACGGCGGAGCCCGCGATTCGGATGCGGTCGCCGCAGAGGTCGTAAATCTCTTTGAGTTGTTCTCTGACGATCTCCACGGGGTTGCCCTGATTGGAGTGGTAATATTCGTAAAGGATGCCGCAATCCTCAGAGATCAGCACCAGCTTGGTGGTGGTAGAGCCGCAGTCGATCCCCAGATAAGCATCGCCCGAGTAAATGACGGGATCGATCTTTCGGGATGACGCCTTGGCGTGACGCGCACGGAAAGCGGCAAGATCTGCCTCATTCTCGAAGAGGGGGGGCAGATGAGCGGCTTCCACCTTGACATTGGTGGCGTTTTCCAGACGGCTTACCAGATCTTCGTATGTAAAGGTAGCAGTTTGTGTGCCGGCAAAGAGCGCGGCACCGATGGCAACGGCAAGTCGGGCGTATTCGGGGAAAACGGCGTCTTCCTCGGAAAGCTTGAGGGCTTCCACGAAGGCGTTTTGCAGTCCCTTGTTAAAGGAGAGAGGACCACCCAGGAACATGACCTTGCCCTCGATGCGTCTGCCTTGGGCAAGTCCCGCAATGGTCTGATTGACCACAGCGGCGTAGATAGAAGCGGAGATGTCGGCTTTGGACGCGCCCTGATTGAGCAAAGGCTGGATGTCCGACTTGGCGAACACGCCGCAACGGGACGCGATGGGATAGATCCGCTTGTGCTGGAGCGAAAGCTCGTCCATCTCGTCACCGGTCAGGTTCATCAGCGTCGCCATCTGATCGATGAACGCGCCGGTACCGCCGGCACAGGTACCGTTCATGCGCTCGTCTGCGCCGCCCTTGAAGAAGATGACCTTGGCATCCTCACCGCCCAGCTCGATGACCACCGAGGTATCGGGCTCCAGACGGCGGACGGTCTCGCCGGTTGCAAAAACCTCCTGCACGAAGGGAATCTCGCAGACTCGCGCCAGACCAAGTCCCGCCGAGCCCGAGATCGCCAGCTTGATGGGACGGTCAACGATATCCTCCAGACGGCGGACGATCTCCAGCGTCTTCTGACGCACCTGAGAAAAGTGACGCTCGTAGGTATCGTAAACCACCTCGCCGTCCTTGATGGCGACAATCTTGGCAGTGGTGGAGCCGATGTCCACGCCCAGCGTGATGTATTCATTGGATAATTTACAGGATTCGGGAAGTTTGAGATTCATTGTTTTACCGTTCCTAATTTATAATTTGTCCCCACTGCAGGAGGACGCAGACAGCCCGTCAAAGCGGCTGCCCCTATGCGCACTTTTGAGGGGACCTGTCTCAGCCCCCTCAAAATCTGCGCGTCATAACCGTTTAGCGGCGTTTTGATACGCACGCAGACTTATACGGATACGATTATAACACACGAATATGAACTTTATATTAAATCCGCAATATCAAAAATCAATTTTTCGGATTTTTCCCAGCCAAGGCAGGGGTCGGTGATGGACTTGCCGTAACAGCCCTCGCCGATCTTCTGGGCGCCGTCTTCGATATAGCTCTCGATCATAAAGCCCTTCACCATCTTCTTGATGTCGGGATTATGACGGCAGGAGTGAAGCACTTCCTTGCAGATGCGCACCTGCTCCAGCGGCTTCTTGCCGGAGTTTGCGTGGTTGGCGTCCACGATCAGCGCCATATTCTCCAGATTCTTCGCTGCGTACACCTCGTGGAGCTTGCACAGATCCTCGTAGTGATAGTTGGGCAGAGAGCGTCCCTGTGCGTCCACGTATCCCCGGAGGATGGCGTGGGCGTAAGGGTTACCGGTGGTGTTGACCTCCCAGCCGCGGTAGATGAAGGTGTGCGCGTGCTGAGCGGCGGTGATAGAATTCATCATGACCGACAGATCGCCGCCGGTGGGATTCTTCATACCCACGGGGATGGTAATACCGCTGGAGACCAGACGGTGCTCCTGGTTCTCCACCGAGCGTGCGCCGATGGCGATGTAGGAGAGCAGATCGGACAGATATTGATAGTTGTCGGGATAGAGCATCTCGTCAGCGGAGGACAGACCGGTCTCGCGGAGCACACGGGAGTGAAGCTCACGGATGGCCAGTACACCCTTGTAGATGTCGGGCTTCTCCTCGGGATTGGGCTGATGCACCATACCCTTGTAGCCGTCACCGGTAGTACGGGGCTTGTTGGTGTAGATACGGGGAATCAGGATCAGCTTATCAGCAACCTGCTCCTGGACCTTTTTCAAGCGATAGACGTAATCCATCACCGAATCCTCACGGTCAGCGGAGCAAGGACCGATTACCAGCAGAAGCTTGTCAGACTTCCCCTCAAAAACAGCCTTTACCTCGTTGTCACGTTTTTCTTTTGCAACCACCGCATCCATGGTCAAAGGATACTTTTCTTTGGTCTCCATAGGAATCGGGAGCTTGCGAACAAATTCAAATGCCATATTAAAACCTCACAGCGCCATCCTTCGGATGGCTAATAGAATAAAGTAAATGAATAAATGATAAAGAATAAATATGGATGTTTTTCGGCTTTGCCGAAAAACTTCCTTAACTTTCCTCGTCAAGCGATGCTTGGCGAGGAAAACATCACGTACTAAGCGAAGCGTGTACATATCACGCCGCGAAGCGACACTTCATTACTTAAAATACTCCACCGCTGCCTCGAAGATATGCGGATCGTAATTGCCTTCCACATTCTTGTACAGTCCCTCGTTGTAGCGTTCAGTGTGACCCATCTTACCGAAGACGCGTCCGTCGGGAGAGGTAATGCCCTCGATGGCCATCGCGCTGTTATTGGGATTGAAGCGGATGTCGGCGGTGGGTTTACCGTCAAAATCCACATACTGGGTCAGGATCTGCCCTTCTGCCGCCAGTTTGGCGATCAGTGCGTCGTCGGCATAGAATCTGCCCTCGCCGTGAGAGATGGCTACATTGTAGACCTCGCCCACCTTGGTCTTCGCAAACCAGGGCGACTTGTTGGAGGCGATACGGGTGCGGACGATTCTGGACTGATGGCGACCGATGGTGTTGAAGGTCAGGGTGGGATCGTTCTCGGTGGTGTCCACGATCTCGCCGTAGGGAACCAGACCCAACTTGATCAGTGCCTGGAAGCCGTTACAGATACCGCCCATCAGACCCTCACGGGTCTTCAGCAGCTCGTTGACCGCCTCTTTGACCGCACCGGAGCGGAAGAACGCAGTGATAAATTTGCCCGATCCGTCGGGCTCGTCGCCGCCCGAGAATCCACCGGGGATGAAGATCATCTGAGATTCCTTCACACGTTTTGCGAAGTATTCCACCGACTGAGCGATTCCCTGCTGGCTCAGATTGTTGATCACGACAATCTCGGGGTCGGCACCTGCCGCCGCCAACACTTTTGCGGTATCAAACTCGCAGTTGGTGCCGGGGAAGGCGGGGATCAGCACCTTGGGTCGCGCGATCTTTACCTTGGGAGCGACGTGAGATTTGGCGTCGTAGGAGTAGGAGATCAGCTTCTTGTCACCGCCCTGCTTGATGTTGCAAGGATATACGTCCTCCAGTTTATTCTCGTAAGCCGCAAGGAGTGCGTCCAGAGAGAGCGTTTTGCTCTTTCCGGGATAGGAGGGCCAGTTTGCGCTACCTACGATGGTAGCCGCCTCGGTGGTATAACCCAGAGTCAGACCGTCAGACACGCCGTCGGCAAGCTCCACCACAAAGGAACCGTAGGAATAGTAGAAGATATCCTGCATGGACAGACCGTCAGCGTATGTAAAACCGATCTTATTGCCGATCGCCATCTTGAAGATCGCCTCAGCGACGCCAAAATAGGTGGGCGTATAGACCGCCAACGCCTTGCCCGAGCGAACCAGCTGGGTCACGCGGTCGTAGAGAGAGAGGAGTGATTCCTTGGTGGGCAGACCGTTTTCGTTGTAGACAGGCTTCAGCCACGCCACGCGGTGTCCTGCGCCCTTGAATTCATTGGAGATGACCGAGGACAGAGACTCGGTAGTCACCGCAAAGGAAACGAGAGTAGGAGGGACGTCGATGTTCTCAAAGGAGCCGGACATAGAGTCCTTGCCGCCGATGGAGGCGATCCCCAGATCCAGCTGTGCGTCGAATGCGCCCAGCAGAGCCGCCAGCGGCTTGCCCCAGCGCTTGGGATCGCGACCGGGCTTTTCCATATATTCCTGGAAGGTGAGATATACGTCCTCGAACTTCGCGCCGGTGGCGATCAGCTTGGAGACAGACTCCACTACCGCCAGATATGCGGAATGGTAGGGAGACTTCTCGGCAATGTCAGGGTTATAGCCCCACGCCATATAGGAAACGGTATCGGAATTTTTCTCGGGATGGCTGATCTTATGTACCATCGCCTGAATCGGGGTCAGCTGATGCTTACCGCCGAAGGGCATCAGGACGGTGCCCGCGCCGATGGTAGAGTCGAAGCGTTCGGACAGTCCGCGCTTGGAGCAGACGTTCAGATCGGTCACGACTTCGTTGTAAGCCAGCTCGAAATCACGGTTGAATTCGTAGAAATAACCGTCAGCGGATGCGGGGGCTGGTGCAATGTCGATGTGCTTTTCCGCACCGTTGGAGTTCAGAAATTCACGGGAGATGTCCACGATTGCCTTGCCGTTCCAGTACATGGTAAGGCGTGGCTCAGCCTGCACGGTAGCGACTACGGTAGATTCCAGATTCTCCTCTGCCGCCAGCTCCATAAAGCGTTCCACGTCCTCGGGAGAAACAGCAACCGCCATTCTCTCCTGGGACTCGGAGATGGCCAGCTCGGTGCCGTCCAGACCGTCGTACTTCTTGGGAACGGCGTTCAGGTCGATCAAAAGCCCATCGGCAATCTCACCGATGGCAACCGATACGCCGCCCGCGCCGAAGTCGTTACAGCGCTTGATCAGACGGGACGCCTCGCCATTGCGGAAGAGACGCTGGAGCTTGCGCTCTTCGGGCGCGTTACCCTTCTGCACCTCTGCGCCGCAGGATTCCAGCGACTCGACGGTATGAGACTTGGAGGAGCCGGTAGCACCGCCGCAACCGTCACGACCGGTTCTGCCGCCCAGCAGGATGATCTTGTCGCCGGGAAGCGGACACTCACGACGCACGTGATCGGCAGGAGTTGCGGCGATGACCGCACCGATCTCCATGCGCTTTGCCACGTAGCCGGGGTGATAGAGCTCGTCCACCTGACCGGTGGCAAGACCGATCTGGTTACCGTAGGAAGAGTAGCCTGCCGCCGCGGTCTGGACGATGGTGCGCTGAGGCAGTTTGCCCGTAATCGTCTCGGACACGGGAGTTGTAGGGTCAGCCGCACCGGTGACACGCATTGCGGCATAAACGTAGGATCTGCCCGACAGCGGGTCACGGATAGCACCGCCAATACAGGTAGCGGCACCGCCGAAGGGCTCGATCTCGGTGGGATGGTTGTGGGTCTCGTTCTTGAAGAGGAGAAGCCAGTCCTCCTCCTTGCCCTCTATCGTCACCTTGATCTTGACGGTGCAGGCGTTGATCTCCTCGGACTCGTCCAGCTTGGGGAGCTTACCCTGTGCCTTCAGATAACGGGTAGCAAGGGTGGCGATATCCATCAGATTCTGCGGCTTAGTGCGATTCAATTCTTTCCGAACCGCTACATAGCGGTCGTACGCCTTCTGGAGCAGCGCATCCTCGAAGGTCACGCTGTCGATGGTGGTGAGGAAGGTGGTATGACGGCAGTGATCCGACCAGTAGGTGTCGATCATCTTGATCTCGGTGATGGTGGGATCGCGCTCCTCGAAGATGAAATAACTCTGGCAGAATTTCAGATCGTCCAGATCCATTGCCAGTCCCTGCTCCTTGAGGAAGCTTTTCAGCCCCTCTTCGTCCAACTTCGTAAATCCGTCCAAGGTAGCAACCTCGGTGGGAATGGCATACTCTGTCTTCAGGGTTTCGAAGGTGTCAAGGGACGCTTCTCTCGCCTCCACAGGGTTGATGATGTGCTTTTTGATGGCGGCAAGCTCCGCATCGGTGGGGCTACCGTAGAAATAATAGACCTTAGCGGTGCGGACAGTAGGTCTGTCGCCGCAGGAGATGATCTGGATGCACTGGGCGGCAGAGTCGGCTCTCTGGTCGAACTGCCCGGGCAGGTACTCGGTCGCCACCACTGTGGCACCCATCGGATAGGGCAGATCGGTATAGGTCAGATCCAGCTGAGGCTCGGAGAAGACGGTCTTGACGGCGTAATCGAAGAGCTCGGGCGTGATGTTCTCCACGTCGTAGCGGTTGAAGAAACGCACGTCGGTAACCGAGCCGATCTGCAGAAGTCCGTTGATCTCGGACAGCAGGCTTCTCGCCTCATTGGCAAGCTCTTTCTTCTTTTCTACATAAATACGATATACCATTTTCAAAAATCCTTTCTCAGCAGCTCACTGCTTGGCAGCAAGTGCGCGTTGTCCGATGTCTTTTCTAAAGTAAGCGTTGTCAAAGGAGACGGTCTCCACCGCCTGATAAGCCTTCTCGATGGCCTCCTCCAGCGTGGAAGCGGTCTCGGTGACGCCCAGCACGCGTCCGCCTGCGGTGACCAGCTTACCGTCGGTGATCTTAGCACCGGCAACGTAGATATTGGCGGTAGTCGTCTCGGGAAGCTTGATCTCAAAGCCCGATGCGTATTTCTGGGGATAGCCGTCGGATGCCATGACCACACAGCAAGCCGTGCCGCTGTCGAACTCCACATTGACCTCGGAGAGTCTTCCCTCGGTGACCGCCTGCATCACGGTCAGCAGATCGGTCTTCAGGAGAGGCAGGACTACCTGCGTTTCGGGATCGCCAAAGCGACAGTTGTATTCGATGACTTTAGGGCCGTTCGGAGTGATCATCAGACCGAAGTAGAGGCAGCCCTTGAAGGTGCGTCCTTCGGCGTTCATAGCGGAAATGGTGGGCAGAAAGATCTTTTCCATGCACTCTGCCGCCACCGCATCGGTATAGTAGGGGTTGGGCGCGATGGTGCCCATACCGCCGGTGTTCAGCCCCTCGTCGTTATCACGGGCGCGCTTGTGGTCCATGGACGAGACCATAGGAACCACGGTCTTGCCGTCGGTGAAGGAGAGCACCGACACCTCGGGACCGGTGAGGAATTCCTCGATGACTACGCGACTACCCGATTCGCCAAACACCTTGTCCTCCATCATGGAGCGGACGGCGTCCTTGGCTTCATCACGGGTCATGGCGATAATTACGCCCTTGCCCAGTGCCAGTCCATCCGCCTTAACGACGGTGGGGATAGGCGCGGACTCCAGATAGGCAAGCGCAGCATCAAGCTCGGTAAACACCTCATATTTTGCGGTGGGAATGCCGTATTTCTTCATCAGATCCTTGGAAAAGACCTTGCTTCCCTCAATAATCGCCGCCTTTGCCTCAGGTCCGAAGCAGGGGATGCCAACGGCACTGAGCGCATCCACGCATCCCAGCACCAACGGATCATCGGGGGCGACTACGGCGTAATCGATTGCGTTTGCTACGGCAAATTCCACGATCTTGTCAATCTCCTTGGCACCGATGGCGACGCAGGTAGCGTCTGCCGCAATGCCGCCGTTACCGGGGAGGGCGAAAATCTCCTCCACCGCGGGATTTTCTTTGAGTTTCTTGATGATGGCGTGCTCTCTGCCACCACCGCCTACTACCATAAGTTTCATGATTTATCTCCTTTCCAAGGGCTCTGCCCTTGGATCCCGGCAGGAACCTTTTTGAAAAAAGGTTCCTGCACCTCCAAAAACTTTTATATATCAGAGTTCTGCAAGCAGAACTCTGATGCAAAATACTTACCCGACGGAATAAATAGTTGCGTATTTCCCAAATTCACTTATAACCACCCATGCCCGACGAGTATTCGTCGGGCTTTATCAAAGTTTTTTGGGGGTCTTAGGGGACTTTTTTACAAAAAAGTCCCCTAATGTATCCTTAGTGATGGAACAGTCTCATTCCGGTGAATGCCATCACCATGTCATTCTTGTCGCACTCGGTGATGACCAGATCGTCACGGATAGAGCCGCCGGGCTGGGCCACGTACTTCACGCCCGAAGCGAAAGCACGCTGAAGGTTGTCAGCAAAGGGGAAGAAGGCGTCGGAAGCCAGCGCAACGTGTCTGAAGCCGTCCAGCCAAGCGCGCTTGTCCTCTGCGGTCAGAGGCTCGGGACGGGTGGTGAAGTACTTCTGCCAGTTGCCATCTGCGCAAACGTCCTCTTCGTTGCCGTTGATGTAGCCGTCGATGACGTTGTCCCGCTCGGGGCGACCCATGGTGGGGATGAAGGGCAGATCCAGGGTTTTGGGATGCTGACGGAGTAGCCAGGTGTCCGCCTTGGTGCCTGCAAGTCTGGTGCAATGGATACGGCTCTGCTGACCGGCACCTACGCCGATCGCCTGACCGTTCAGCGCATAACAAACAGAGTTGGACTGGGTGTATTTCAGGGTGATCAGCGCAACGATCAGATCGCGTTTTGCCGCTTCATCCATCTCCTTGTTGGCGGTGACGACGTTTTCCAGCAGGTGATAGCCGATCTTGAACTCGTTTCTGCCCTGCTCGAAGGTGATGCCGTACACGTCCTTGGTCTCGATGGGAGCGGGCGTGTAGTTCGGATCGATCTCCACGATGTTGTACGCACCCTTGCGCTTGGACTTCAGGATCTCCAGCGCCTCAGGCTCGTAGCCGGGAGCGATAACGCCGTCGGAGACCTCGCGCTGGATCAGCTTGGCGGTGGTCACGTCGCACACGTCGGACAGAGCAATCCAGTCGCCGAAGGAGCAAAGACGATCGGTGCCGCGGGCGCGGGCAAAGGCGCAGGCAAGCGGAGACTCGTCCAGACCCTCTACATTTTCCACAAAACAAGCTCTCTTGAGTCCCCGGTCCAGCGGCAGACCAATGGCAGCACCTGCGGGGGAAACGTGCTTGAAGGAAGCGGCGGCAGGAATGCCAAGCGCCTCCTTCAGCTCCTTGACCAGCTGCCAGGAGTTGAAAGCGTCCAGAAAGTTAATGTAGCCGGGACGGCCGTTCAGCACGGTAATGGGAAGCTCACTTCCGTCCTTCATAAAGATACGGGAAGGCTTCTGATTGGGATTGCACCCATATTTCAGCATAAATTCTTGCATGATTATTTTCTTGAGGAAACTTTTTGAAAAAAGTTTCCTCAAACTCCTCAAATACTTTTTAGGGCGCCACAAATACTTGTGGCGCAAGAGTAGGTCATTCCACTTCCCTGCGCCGCAAGCATTTGCGGCGCTTTCAGAGAAGTTTGGGAGGTGCAGGAACCTTTTTCAAAAGGTTCCTGCCGGAGCTCGAGGCAGAACCTCGAATATGATAAATTACTTATTCTTATTAATCATCCGGTTCTGCTCTTCGCCGGTTTCCAGGTCAACGTAGCGGACGTACATAGAGATCTTGTTCTGCTCGTTGAGGTTATTCCAGATGTCGGCGGTGAAGGCATCGATATCGTTGGGGATATAGATGCGCTCAGGCTCGGTGCAGAAGGTGGGGATGGGGTTGCCGTCGCACATATAGGTATGGATGAAGTGACCCAGACCCGGGAGCGCCGCATAGGAGTAGGTGTGACGGTTGCAGGCGGTGCCTTCGGGATCTGCGGACTTCAGAATGCTCATTTTGTAGGTGAAATCACCGTTATTGAAGGTGATCATACCGCTGATACGAGGGGTGAAGTTAGGGGGATCAGGCTCGAAGCAGCGGGTCTCGAGGGCTTCCTCGAAGGACTTGCCCTCCTTGACGAAATCGTAGATCGTGTCGGTCTGATCGCCGTTGGTGACGATCAGCTTGTTCTCCCACACGCGAACGGGAGAGTAGATAATGAGGGAGGGATCCTCTACCTTAGATGCGTCGAAGGGGTAGATGATGACCTCGTGGGTATCGGGCTTCTCCACGAAAACGCGGTTGCGGCTGTTTGCGCTTCTGCCCATGATGAAGTAAGCGGTAACGGCGTAGTGTCCGTCTGCGGACTTGCCCATGATCACGCCGCGTCCGGGGTAAGCGTTACCGGAGAGGAGCGTGCCGATGTTGTGAGTT
>JAFTPF010000143.1 GCA_017463445.1 Clostridia bacterium | reverse complement strand
AATTGAGGTGGTCCATAGTGACTTTCCTTTCGAATTGTTGTCTTGGCAACTCCAATTCTACCATGGAATTGTTACTATGGATTTTCTTTTTTGAAAATTTCTACCCCATCGGGTAGTGCAACTTCATTTTACAATCTGCGTTTTTTTATTAAAACAGCGGAGCGAACAGCCGTAGGATCGCATGATACAGCCCGCGGATCATCCCGAAGCGATGCCGCTGTGCTTTCGCAGGTGCGCATTTCTCCTGGGTCTCCAGAAAATCCCGCTTCACATCCGCAACGAGGCTGCTGCGGTAGAAGTACACGCCGCATTCGAAGTGCAGATAGAGGGAACGGTAGTCCAAATTCACCGTACCCACCGTTGCGATCTCGTCGTCACAGACGAAGGACTTGGCGTGGATGAAGCCGGGCGTATATTCGTAGATCTTCACCCCGCCCGACAGAAGCTTGGGATAATGGGAACGGGTCAGTGCGTGGGCGCTCTTTTTATCGGGGATAGCGGGAGTGATCAGCCGCACATCCACACCCCGCTTGGCGGCAAGAGTCAGCGCACCCTCCAGCTCCTCGTCGATGATCAGATAGGGCGTGCAGATGTAGACGTATCTCTTGGCGCCGTGAATGATGTTCAGGTAGACGTTTTCTGCCAGTGGTTCGCCGTCCAGCGGACTGTCGCCGTAGGGCTGGACGAAGCCATCGCTTGCAGAGGACGGCAAAACCGGCGGATCGGGGAGGAAACGATCGATCTCGCTGTCTCCGGGGCGGAACGCATTCCACATCTCGAGAAACAGTAGCGTCAGACTTCGTACCGCCTCTCCGCGCAGCATCACGGCGGTGTCCTTCCAATGCCCGTAGCGCAGCTTTTCGTTGATGTATTCGTCGGCAAGATTGACGCCGCCGGTAAAGCCCGCTTTTCCGTCCACAACCATGATCTTTCGGTGGTCACGATTGTTCATCACGATAGACAGTACGGGCTTGAAGGGATTGAAGGATATACATCGGATCCCTTTTTTCTCCAACTGACGGTTGTAATCGTAGGGAAGGGTGGTCAGCGAGCCAACGTCATCATAGATCACCCGCACCTCCACTCCCTGCTTAACTTTTTCCTCTAAGATCTCCAAAACGGAGTTCCACATCCTGCCCTCTGCAATGATGAAGAATTCCAGGAAGATGAAGCGTTCGGCCTTGTTCAGCTCCTCCAGCATCACATCGAATAGCTCCTCGCCCAGCGGGAAGTAGCGCGCCTCTGTGTTTTGATATACGGGAAATCCCCCCGTATTTTGCAGATAACGCATCTGTCCGCCTGCTGAAGCATTCTCGGTGGCGATCTCCTCAATGGTAGCGGACGAATCGGGAATGTGTTCTTTTAATGCCGCTTGCGAGCATTCCAGTTTCTTTTTCATTCCACGAGTGGGGGATCTGGTGCCGAAAAACAGATAGATCAGTCCTCCGAAGAGAGGGAAGAGGAGGATAGGAACCACCCAAGCCAGCTTAAAGGAGGCCTTGGTGTCTCTCTGCGCGATATAGAAGACCATCAGCAGGCTGAAGATCTGCAGGATCAGGTTTGCATAGCGGATGAAGTTACCCAGCCGCAGGATCATTACGGCGATCCAGCCGATTTGGATCAGCAGTGCCAGCACGACCAATACGATGCGGCTGAGGATAGAGTTGAGAAATTTCACAAGCGTCTCCTTTCCGAGGTAAGTATTAGTAGGATACGCTATTTTTATGAACTTTAGATAAACTTTCCCAATTCTTTTGAAACAAAAGAGCACGATGGATTTCCCATTGTGCTCTTTGTGAATATTATTTGCGAACCATCATCAGAGAAACGATTTGGAAGGGCCGGAAGGTGATATTCACCTTTCCGTCCACGACGGGCAACTCTTCTTTGATGTCCTCGAGAATGTTACAAGCAAATACCTGCTTCACGTCCTCGGGAAGAGTGACGGTACAGCGGGTCTGATTGCGTTCTGCCTCGTAGAGCCGAACTACGAAAGCGTCGTCGCGGTATGCGGCGGGCTTCACTGCCTCGCAGATGATGTTGTCTGCGGACAGTCCCAACAGGGAAACGGAGCAGTCGGTAACACCGTTCACCGTTACTGCGGGAATATTCAGTAGATAAGACTCCCGGATGACATTGCCGGTGGCAAAGCCTTCAGCGTGCGGATAGAGGGAGTAGGTCATCTCGTGCACACCCTCGTCGCCGGTGACGTCGGGATGCGTGCCGCCGCGATGGAGGGTCAGGCAGAGATTGCCCTCGTAGGTGGAGATGCCGTACTTGCAGTCGTTGAGGATGGCAACGCCGAAGCGGGACTCGGAAATATCAGTCCACTTGTGGTTGCAGACCTCGAACTTTGCTGCCTCGTAGCTGTTGTTGCGGGTGATGGGACGGTCCATATGACCGAACTGGATCTCGTTCTTCACGGTCATGGAATTGATATCCAGATCGAAGCCGGTTTTCAGGAAGGTGTGCTTTTCCTTCCAATCCACCACGGTGTGGAAGTCCACGCGCGCGGTGTTCGCGTAGAAGATCACATCCTGGGTCAGCTTGGATGCCTCACCGATGGCGTAGGAGAGACGGATCACGAATTCCAGCGCACCGTCAGAGACCACTTCGAAGGAGAGGAGCTTGTCCTGCACGCGGATCTTGGACATGGTCTCGATGTCGATATCCCAGTTGTCGTAACGTTCGGGTACGTCTTCGGCGGTGTAGAAGGTATTGAGCGGATTGCCCTCGGGCTTCTTCAGCTCACGGTCGACCCGCTTATCGATGAAGGAGGCGATGCCGCCCTTCTCATTGAAGGTGACAGTGGCGAAGGGAGTCTCCAGAACCTTGCCGTCCCACCGGAAGGGAGAGTCTGCGGTGGTGCAGGTGTCGGACAGAGGCAGGGAAACCTGGGACAGCGCGGGGATCTCTACGCCGCCGACTGCCACCACTGCCTTGCCGGTCACATCGGTGTAGGACTGGCTGAGCTTGCCCGCGGGATACTTGCCGCAATCGGGCAGAGTCACCACATCGTCTCGGTCGAAGGAGGTAGTGTTGAACAACGTGATGGCGTCGCCCTCGGAAAGGAGCTTCTTCGCGTACCCCTCGGCGATCGCGCATGCATCCTCAACCAGCTGATAGTTCTCGGCAACTGCCTTCTGGGTCACACCGGTGTAGCAGGTGCCGGGCAGAATGTCGTGGAACTGGTTGGTTAGCAGGGTCTTGTAGAGCTCGTCGGTGCGGGCGTTCTTGCCCTCACCTGCCAGTACGTTCATGTAGTCCATATCGCGGAGCGCAAACTCAGCCTTGCGGTTGGAGCGCTTGATCTCGTGCATCTGGGTCAGCGTACCGCGGTGAAGCTCCAAATAAAGCTCGCCGGTGTAGGTGGGGAGCTTGTCCGCGACCTTTTCGATCTCCTTCATGAAGTCGCTGATGGTGGTGTAATAGCTGTCGGCAAGACCGGGCACATTCATAATACGGCGCGCCTTTTCCAGCATAGCGGGGGTAGGTCCGCCGCCGCCGTCACCGTGACCGAAGGAGTGAAGTCTACCCTCGAAATATTCCTTATTGCGAATGGTATTGATCTCTCTCTGGGTGTCCTTCACGTCGGGCGTGGTATCGATGCTGTTTAAGTGGGTCAGCACCACGCTACCGTCGATGCCCTTCCACTTGAAGGAGGTGAAGGGAAATGTGTTGAGATCATTCCAGCCCATCTTGGTGGTGTAGAAATACTTCACGTCAGCTTCCTGCATGATCTGAGGAATAGCGCCGTTGTAACCGAAGGTATCGGGGAGCCAGAAGGAGTCGGAGGTATAGCCGAACTCATCGCGGGTGAAGTGCTGACCGTACATAAACTGTCTTGCCATCAGCTCGCCCGAGGTGATGTTACAGTCGCATTCTACGAATACGCCGCCATTGGGCTCGTAGCGACCCTCGGCAATGTACTTCTTCATCTTTTCATAGAGGTCGGGATAGTAATCCTTCATCCACTCCAGATGCAGGGCGGAGGACTGGATGAACTTGTATTCGGGGTACTGCTCCATCAGCTTAACCACGTTGGAGTAGGTACGGGCGCACTTACGGATGGTCTCGGATACGGGCCACAGCCATGCAGTGTCCATGTGGGAGTTACCGACAAGACCGATCTTGCCTCGGGTGGTCTCGGCGGGGGCGTGAGCCAGAACGGTCTTCAGATGCTCACGGCACTTGACCACCGAAGCGTGAACCGCATCCATATCGTAGTGGGCAGGATACTGAATGATGTCGGCAAACACTTCTTCTAAAGCCGCCTGAGCGCGGTGGCGCAGGAAGTTCTCAGCGGAGAGATTCTTTGCCATCTGCAAAACGATATTCAGATCGAAGACGAAATTGTAGATTTCCTCGTCTACGGTGCAGATGTCGATGGAGCGGAAGGTCTTCACAAAGTCGGCGTCGTTTGCCACGGGGGTCTCGCTGCCGTAGTGGAGATAGGGATGGCAGTCTGCGCAGAAGTGATGAGCGTAGCACTCAAAGGCAAGGTCAAAGGTCTCGCCCTCCTTTGCGCAGTTGGTAAGAAGCTGTGCCGAGTGCATGATGCCCATATAGTCGCCCTTGCTGTTGAAGATGCCGTCGGGGATTCCGTTTTTGAAGAAAAGGGTCTCGTATGCGTCGGTGTGAGGGATTACGTAGAGCTTCTGTCCTGCCAGCCGGGCGGGGACGGTGTAGGAACCCTCAATCCACAAATTCATATACTCGCCGCCCCAGCGGTCACCGTAAGACAGGGGAGTAAGCCCCTCGGCAGGCGGGGTGCGGAAATGCTCCTTGGTGGAAAGCCCCATGGGAGAGGGCAGAGTATCTGCTTTCGAATACATCAGGCCTGCGTAGATCCTGTTCAGATTCTCCAGCTTGCCCAGTACTCGGTTCGAATATCTTTCGTATATCATTGTTTGTACCTCCTTTGGAATACGAATCATTGCCTACATTATACCGATTTTTGCGTTATCTGTCAACATTTTTTTGAAACCTTGTGAAATATATGCGTACAATAGAGAATACAATATCGATTTGTCGCAAAAAATCCCAATTTTTTCAACAAACTGAAAATAAGTTCTTGACAATTGGCAGAAAATTTGATATAATCACTTTATTCATTATCTGTTGACAGTTGATGCAAAATATCAAGCAACTACGGAGGAGACCCTATGATCAATATTGCAATACTCGGATTTGGCAAAGTAGGCGGCGGTGTTGCCGAAGTGATCGCCAAAGGCTATAATCTGATTTGTAAGGAAATCCAGGATTCCATTCGAATTAAATATATTCTCGACCTGCGGGATTTTCCAGGCAGTCCCTATCAGGATCTGATCGTTCACGACATCAATACCATTCTGGAGGATCCGGAGATTAAGATCGTCTGTGAGACCATGGGCGGTACCAAGCCTGCCTTTGAATATTCTATGGCTTGTCTGCGTGCGGGCAAGAGCGTTGTTACCTCCAATAAGGAGGTGGTTGCCAACTTCGGCAATCTGCTGTGCGATGCCGCAAGAGACAACGGTGTTCGCTATCTCTACGAAGCATCGGTGGGCGGCGGTATTCCTGTGATCCGTACCATCAAGAATGCCCTCGCCGCCAACGAGATCTACGAGATTAACGGTATTCTTAACGGTACCACCAACTATATCCTTACCCAGATGGAGCAGAACGGCAAGTCCTTTGACGAAGCACTCGCTCAGGCGCAGGAGCTGGGCTATGCCGAGCGCGATCCCCGTGCCGATATTAACGGCGACGACGCCTGCCGTAAGATCTGTATCTTGGCGGCACTGGCGTTCGGTATGCTGATCCCGCCCTCCACCGTCAGCTGTGTCGGCATCCGCAACATCACCCAGACCGATGTTTCTATCGCCAAAAAGTTCGGCGCCGCCGTCAAACTGGTGGGAAGCACCAAGCGTCTGGCGGACGGAACTGTGGACATCCGCGTTTCTCCTTGTCTCGTTCCCGCATCTAATCCTATCTCCAAGGTAGACGATGTTTACAACGCCGTT
>JAFTPF010000142.1 GCA_017463445.1 Clostridia bacterium | reverse complement strand
GAAGACAGATAGTTGCAGACCTTCAGTTCTATGATATAAATCATCACATGCAATGAATCTGTAAGAGCCGCCAACACGTCGGTATTCACCTGAGCTGTAAGAGCATCGATCTCGCTCTTGAGACGGGTGATCTCTCTTTCCCCCGCACCTGACGAATAGGAACCCTTTTTAGCGAGTGCTTCTTCCAGTAGTTGCTGACGGTTCATCACATCGTTAAGCTGCTCCAGTTTTTTGGACTGTCCTGCATCACCACTGTAGACCTCGGCGACTTTATCCCCCGCAGTTACACGAGTCCCGTCGGCAACCTTATAGGTCAGCAGACCGTCCGCTGTATGCTCGATAGGAACTTCGTCCCGTACGATATAGCAGTCAGCCGTAACGCTCAGATCCTCTTCTACCAACGAGACCGGGAGCGTTTCTACCGAATTTACCATAGACCCCGCCAGTTGATAGGCAATATCAACGATCAGAATCACTGCCGCCAATGCCAGCGCGATGTAACCGGCGATCCTGAACAGATACTTTTTATCCATATGGTACAAACACTCCTTTCGTTACATCTTTAATACATTTAATATAGTGTGTCAGTCTTTCTGAGCATCCGCTTACAAAGACCATTGTCACAGACAGTTACAATATTAATTATTATAGCACATTTTTAGACGTTTCGAACAGTTCTGCGACAAAATTTACAATATCTTCAAAGTTCGCAAATTGAGACACGTCCAGCATGGTAAATCCTTTTTGATGACGGAACCAGGTCAGCTGCCGTTTGGCATAGCGGCGGCTTGCCATCTGGATCATCCTGATCGCTTCCGAAAGCGTTTGGTCGCCGTGGATACAGCCGAGCATCTCTTTATATCCGATCGCCTGCCCTGCTGTCGTGGCGGGATCGGGATCAAGTGTGCGCACTTCCTCCAAAAGTCCCGCTTCCGCCATCTCTTCCACGCGTCGGTCGATGCGCTCATAGAGCTGCTCCCGAGGCGCGGTCAGACAGAGGAGAAGTGCATCGGAACGATATTCCTCCGAAGGCGTTTCCCGATCCCACACACTTTTGGGGATCCCGGACAGGCGGAATATCTCCAGCGCGCGGATCACGCGTCTGTGATTATTCGGATGGATCGCCGCGGCACTCTCCGGGTCGCAAGCGGACAGCTCGCGGTAGTTTTCCTCGGGATCTCTTGCTTCCAGCATTGCTCGCAACTCAGGATCACCCGAAGGAGACGCAACTGCGGTATCGCAGAGTGCCTGCTTCAGATACAGGCCGGTACCGCCGCAAAAGATGGGAGTTTTGCCTCGGGACAGAATGTCGTCAACACAGCGGCGTGCGTCTGACGCGTAGTCAGCGCAGGAATACTCTTCGGACGGATCGCGGATATCCAAGAGGTGATGGGCGATCTCCGCCCGCTCCGCAGGGGTAGCCTTGGCAGTGCCGATATCCATTCCGCGGTAGATCTGCATACTGTCAGCGGAAATGATCTCGCCGTTCAGTCGCCGGGCAAGCGCTAAAGAAAGCGCGCTCTTTCCTACAGCCGTAGGTCCTGCGATCACAATGATCTTAGCCATAACTACCTCCCATTCCGAAATTTCGTACTATTGATATAATGGTTTATTATAACACATCCGTTTACAAAATTCAATATTATTCTTGACAATTTACGAAATTCTGCTACAATTATTATATATTTTATGCACCGAAAGGATGATCACAATGAAGGAGATCTGTATTTGTCCGGTCTGCAGGCGCAAGTTCGGGAAGCAGGTCCGACTTGCGCGTGAGGCGAAGCGGCTCTATTGCAAGGAAGGACACAGCTTTGATATTTCCGCCAAGGGATATGTGAATCTGCTATCTCCGTCGGCTGGCTCTCATGGTGATAATCGTGATATGGTCCTGGCGCGAGGCCGTTTGCTCAACAGCGGCATCTACGCTCCCTTTCGGGACGCGCTGGTGGAACTGCTCAGTACCCTGCCCGCAGGCGCGACGGTCTGGGACAGCGGTTGCGGCGAGGGATATTATACCTCTGCCGCTGCAGAGTACGACGGCGGATTCAATGTATACGGCTCCGACTTATCTACCATAGCTTTGTCGGCAGCCCACAAGCGGTGTCCGTCTCTCTCGCTGGTCGCCGCCAGCTCCTACGCGCTTCCCGCAGGAGATTCCACCTGCGACGCCCTGCTTTGCCTGTTTGCCCCCGAAGCAGCAGATGAGTTCCTCCGCATCTTGAAGCCCGGAGGAGCGCTGATCTTGGGCATCCCCGGCAAGCGTCACTTGTTCGGACTCAAGGAGCTGCTCTACGACACGCCATACGAAAACGCTCCCCACGATCCTTCTCTGACCGGTTTCTTGCTGATCGAAAATCGGGAGATCAAATACAACGTCACGATCGATGATCCGACGTTGATCCGAAGTCTGTTTGAGATGACGCCCTACGCTTACAGAACAGGAACTGTCGGCAGGCAGCGTCTTCAGGCAGTAGACACACTGCACACCGAACTGCATTTTCATCTACTCCACTATCAAAAAACTCCGAACAGTTGAAGTAATTCATCATCGATCATCGATTAATGACTGCCAAAGTATCGCAAAATAAAAATTATTTGCTAAATTTGTGTGAACTTTGTGCAAAAGCCTTGACATCGACAAAAATATCATATATAATAAGTGTACCAAAATTTTTATTTAGGAGTGAATACCTATGAAACGCAAACTTTTGTCTCTGCTCCTTTGTGCGGCTACCGCTATGGGCTCCATTGCTCTTCTGGCAAGCTGTGCTGAAGGTGAAAATGCAGACTCGAAACCCAGCAACACTACGCTTGATCCCGGTGGAATAATTGATCCGGAAACGCGCTTCCTCGAGAAGTTGCCTGCTGACCTGAACTTCGCTAACGAAGGTCTGGACGAAGAAGATCTGACCCTCTACGTTGCATATGTTGAAGGCGGCAACGGCGCATTTACCCAGCGCTCTCTGAAGGCTGACCCCCTGGACGAGTCCGTTGTTGACCAGAAGACTCGTGAGCGCGATGAGCGTATGAAGGCTCAGCTCGGTCTTGAGCTGTACATCGAGCAGACCGGTACCGGTATCGCTGACATGGAAGGCACCATCGGTACTTCCCTGCAGGCTGGTAACGCTGACTACGATATCCTTGCTGCTTACCAGTACTATGGCATCAGCATGGCTACCAAGGGCTATCTGCTGAACCTGGCAAACCTGGCTGAGTACGACGCCGATTACATCGACTTTGACGCTCCTTACTGGGGCAAGTCCTATAACGACAATATGTCCTACCAGGGTGCATATTACTGGATCACCGGTGACATTGCTCTCCGTTACATCGGCGGTATGTACTGCACTTTCGTTAACTCCGCTCTCTACAGAGACTATCTGGAGGCTGAGTACGGTTCCATCTACACCATCGCACGCGAAGGCAACTGGACCATGGATAAGCTGATTGAGATGTCCGGTAAGATCTACAAGGACAACGGTCTCACTGTAGAAGAGCCCGACGCAGAGGACACCTTCGGCTTCGGCTACGAGACCAACGATCCCATCGACGGCATCGCTGTCGGCTGTGGCGTTCAGTTTACCTACAAGGATCCCACCACCGGCGAAATTCTGCTGACCTTCAATAACCCCCACTCTTTTGAGATTTCCGACAAGATCAATGCCCTGGCTACCCAGAGCACTTCCTTCAAGTTCGATGATATGGACTCCACCAACGTTATGCCCGCATTTGCTAACGGCACCGTTGCATTCCATGTAAACAAGCTGTTCCAGGCTGAGGCATATCTGGAAGGTTTCGAAGATTTCTACATCATCCCCGCTCCTAAGTACGACACCAACCAGGCCAACTACATCACCGGTCTGCACGACGGCTGTACCATCTTTGGTATTACCGCTCCTACCACTAAAGTTGCTCAGGCTGCTGCTGCACTGGAATTCCTGTGTGCTTACAGCTCCAAGGACGTTATGCCTCAGTACTACGAGGGCGCTCTGAAGAAGCAGTTCACTCGTGACCAGGAGGCTCCCGAGATGATCGACCTGATCCACTCCAACATCACCACCGACTTCGCAGTTGCTTGGGGCGCATCCATCGACAACATCGTTCACATCTTCAGACAGTGCAAGAAGATCACCAATAGCGATATCAAGCGTGATATCAAGAACTGGGAAGGTCTGATCGAGACTCTCGGTGAGAGCCTGCTGAAGCACAAGGACGGCGGCGCAGAGGCTGAATAATTGATCGCTTGATCTCTTAAGCTTTAATCCAAAAACCTCCGATTCACATCGGAGGTTTTCTTGTGCTCTGCCATATGTACCATGCAAAAACTTCGGCTCTTTGTCAATAGTTGGGGTAAAGAAAAAACAATAGAATGAAAGAAACAGGTAGTGAAAAACGAAACGAAGCGAAGCGAAGTGGAGTTTTTCACTACCTGTTTCGCGTGCCGGGCGTTATTGAAATAGGTAAAGG
>JAFTPF010000141.1 GCA_017463445.1 Clostridia bacterium | reverse complement strand
CGCCCTCGATAGCGAGCGTTCCCGCCACGGTGGACAGCACCACCGCGCCCTCGTCGAAGCTGATCACGTCCTCGACGCCGGTAAGCAGAACGCTGCCCCGATCCTCAATAGTCACCGTGTGGGCGGTCTTGGGATGTCCTTCGTTCATAAAGCCCCTCCTTTCGCTGTTTCTTTTCCAGTGTATGAAAGGAGAGCTACAATTATGTCTTTATTGGGAGATGACCTCGTACATAGCGGCGGCATCCGCTTTTTTTACGGTCTCGGAGATGTCGGTGACTCTGACCTTCAGGGTACGGGCACCGAAGGCGACCTCGATCTCGTCGCCGATCTTCACCTGATAGGAAGCCTTTGCCTCCCTGCCGTTGACACTGACGTGTGCGCCGTCGCAGGCGTCGTTTGCCACGGTGCGCCGCTTGATGATACGGGACACCTTCAGATATTTATCCAGTCGCATAACAACCTCGATTATCGGATAGTGATACATCTTTAGTATAACACACAAATCCTCCCCGCGCAAGGGGAGGATTTGTAAATAAAGTGTGAACAAGCGTGCCCGTTGCGGCGATCCTCACCACTTACCCGTCCGTCTCAGCTCCTTTTCGGCGGCCTTGATGGCGTTCCAGTCGGGCTTGTCCTCGCCCCTAAAGACGTGCGGATGGCGGAAGAGCATCTTTTTGCAGATCTCGGTGACCACGTCGTCCAGCGTAAAGGCACCCTCCTCCTCGGCAATAACCGAGTGGAAGATGATCTGCAGGAGGAGATCGCCCAACTCTTCCTTGAGGGCTATATCGTCGGCGTTGTCGATGGCCTCGACCACCTCGGCGGTCTCGTTGGTAAGGCAGGAGCGGAGGGAGGCGTGGGTCTGCTCCAAGTCCCAATCGCACCCTTCGGGCGAGCGCAGGATGGCGACGAGGGTATGCAGATCGTCCACGGTGAAGCGGGACTGTGCAGAGAGGCGTACTTTTTCGGCGGGGATGTTCATAGCAGGGCTCCTTTTTGGGGGGATTTGCGATTATTATAGCACAGGCGGGAGAAAAATGCAAGCATGAGGATGAAAATGTGACAAAACGCTCGCACCAACCTGGTAGGGGAGGAGCTTGCCCATCCCGTTCGAACGCCTTCCACCGACAGACGGTGAATTGAATAATACTTCCGCGCCGTATCTGACGCGGAAGTATTATGACTGTTGTGAATTGAATTGTTAATTATGCTTTCGGAGTGGGTACGCCGTCAACGTATTCCCATTCACCTGCGTAATAGGCTGCTTTGATAACGCAATCATTCGAATAGTTCTCGTCGTCTTCAAAGACAAACATATCATTTTCATCAGGAGCAGCTTTTTCGAAGAATATTTCTGCTTCGCTCCAATATTGAGTAAATTCTTCCTGCACACCGAAGCCTACGCCCTCGGGAATTACAACCTTCTTTACATATTCTTCTCCTTCAAAGCCTTCGGATATAAAGAAAGCCCACACTACTTTCGCACCATTCAGTTCAGACAAAACGGTGTACTGCGAAGGTAAAGCCCCGTACTCATCTTTGTAATCGGGCTCAATACTCACTAAGCAATATCCATCTTCATCGAAAGGTGACCAATGGCTGTTTGATGTGACCACACGGTATTCGTATGCAGCGGTATAACCGTCATAAACCATCACCACATCGGGATAGTCTTCACCATCCGCCATATCTTGCTCAACCTCCTTTAACCAATCGGGCTTTTCTACCTGAGTGATTTGGTTAATCTGGCTGATCGCAATATGTATCTTTATGGTCTCAGTCATTTCTTCTGCAGTTTGTGTTACAGTGACCATATATCCGGAAAAATAACCATCCTTATCAACAGTCAAAATTACATCTGCGCTACCTACCATTTCCATCTCGCCTATGCTCTGTCCCATACAAAGCTCGAAAAACTGTGCTAAAGTCAAATCCTTTAGTGTATATTCACTGCTTTGATTATCAACTGTCACTTTAGTGGGTTCTAATGAGCAGAAATCTTTAACGAATTCATCATTAGTAATTATCATTACATTATTATATAGATCTTCAAAGACCTCCTCTGCGGAATATGCATCTTCTGCAATATACTGGATAATGTCACTATTAAGTGCAAAATAGTATCCGCCAAGCTCATACTTAGTATTTCCGTTGATATACTCACTGGTCGTTTCGCTCTCAATCTCGTCTCCATATACATACTTAGACTCACTGATTCGATTGGATACATAATTCCCTTGTGCATCCATCATAACCGTCATTTCTGAATCTATACCTTCGTCACCCGAAACACCACCGTAATTCACAACAAAAGACTTCGCACTCTTTGTTTTAGCAATAGCAGCGGTCAGAACTTCCAGCGGAGAAGCGTCGTCGGATTGATCAGTGGTATCGGGGTGATTGGTAGTGTTGCCGCTGTCATCATTCGGAGCGGTGGTAACTGCTTGGGTTGTGGTCAAGGCTGCATTGTGGTTCTCCTGCACCTTCCCGTCCTTCTCGTCGCAAGCGGTGAATGCGCACAGCAGTGATGCTGCAAGGAGTAGTGCTGTGATTTTTCGGATTGTCTGTTTCATTTTCATTTCCTCCATTTTCATAAAATAAAAAAGTGCGCAGCCGAAACTACGCACCGAAAAACACGTAGCTCCAGCCGCGACGCAAATTTACATTCCAATTCAAGGTGATGCAAAACAGAGCTCATGCTTTTACCAAAGTAAAGCATCAGCCTAAATTGGAAAATCTATTCACTTGCGTCGCATGATTATTATAGCACATCAGAATTGAGAATGCAAGACATACCGTATATTTTTTGCAGATTTTTCGAAAAGTTTGCACGGGCGGTCTCCATCGAAACAGCAGGTAAAACCAATTTCGATAGTATCTGCAATGCCGCCTGCGACGGCGCGGACAGACGCGCAATGCGCGCCCCTACAAGAATAGCGGTAGATATTCGCACCAACGGTCTCCCGGACTGTCCGCCCGAACGGTCTGCACCGAGGTGGCGGTTGATGGGAGACGTTCACCCCTCTCACCCGCCTATGGCGGGAACTCTCCCGCAGTAAGCGAAGCGTCTGCGAGAGCCTTAGGTGTGTTCGCACCACCCCGTAGGGGCGGATTCTATATCCGCCCGTCCAAACAATCTGTACCGGAGAAACGATCGACCCACAGCGCATTCCTCCTATATCTGTAGTTCGAACAGTGTCACCAAGGCAGCGGTTGAAAATACCCCTCCCCTACCTAAGCAACTTCCACTTCTCCAGCCGCCGACAGATCGCCCTTCCCCCGGGAATGAGCCGCCATTCGGCGCGGGTGATGCCGCCCAGCATCAACAGAAGCAGGAGATAGACCAGCGCGCCCATTGCGGCGGCGGGGATGCAGGCAAGATCGCCCAACCGTCCTTCGAAGAGCCTCTGCCCCAAGAGCGCAGTGGCGCCGCAGGCCAGAGCAGCAAACAGAGATACGCCGAAGATACTTCGGAAGGTGATCTGCACCCCTTCTCTGGCAAGGGCGATGAAATTCAGCGCAGTGATGGTCAGATAGCAGAGGAAGGTGCTGATGGGTGCGCCCTGCATCCCGTACTCGCCCAGCAAAAACCAAGCCGAGATCAGCTTCACCGCCGCTCCCGCAGTCATGGAGAGAAGCGGCGTTTTCACCTTGCCCATAGCTTGGAGCAGCGCCCCCGACACGTTGCAAAGGGCGATGAAGAGGATAGAGGGTGCCAGCATGGTCAGATAGGGCGCGGCACCGTTTGCCATGGCGTCGTCAAAAAGGAGTCGGAGGATCTGCGGAGCCAGTAGCGACATCCCCACGGCGCAGGGGGCGGCGATCAGTACCGTCACCCGCAGAGCGGTGTGCGCGACGGTGCGGGCGGTCTCGACTCTGTTCCGGGACAGTGCGGAGGAGAGGAGCGGCACCGCCGCGCAGGCGATGGGCGTGATCAGCACGGTGGGCATATTGGCAAGGGTCACGGCAAGCCCCGAGTAACTGCCGTAGAGGGCGTTGGCGACCCCCGGTGTGTAGCCCGCGTCGGTGAGTCGGCGCAGGACGAGGAAGAGATCCAGCAGTCCCGCAAGGCTCATCACCGAGCTGGACAAGGTCACGGGGAGGGCGATCCTCACCAGCCGCTTCGTGATGGTTAAGGCACCCTCCCGTGGCTCGTTGGGGACGGGAGACAGACGGGGGGCGCGTCGGGTCTCACGAATCCAGGCAGGCAACAGGCAGAGGAGAGCGAGAAAGGTGCCGATGGTGACGCCTAAGATGGCGAAGGATGCGGCTGACGAAGCGTCCTTGTAGCGGAGCATCGCCCAGCGCGCCAGCAGAATGCCAAAGGTCAGCTTGCCCGCCGCCTCTACGATCTGGGACAGGGCGGTGGGAAACATATTTCCACAGCCCTGGAAGTATCCGCGGAGCGCTGACAGGATGCAGACGAAGAGCAGAGCGGGCGCGATGGCGGCAATGGCGGTAGCGGCAGGAGGATTGCCGATCCAATCGGCGAATCGCTCGGCCAGAAAGACCAGCAGGATGCAGACCACAAGTCCTACCGCGGCAAAGCAGGTGATGGTCACCCGTAGGATTCGCAGCGCATCCCGACGTCCGCGGTCGGTGCGGGAGAGCGCCGCCGATACCAGAATAGAAACGGCGACGGGAAGTCCGGCGGTAGAGAGGAGAAAGAAGAAGGAATAGACTGTATACGCGCTGTTGAAGTAGCCCATTCCCTCCTCGCGGAGCAATGCGGCAAGGGGAAGCTTGTAGAGCATCCCCAGCACCTTCACGATCACCCCTGCAATAGAGAGAACCAATGCTCCTCCTACGATGGATCTTTTGAACGGTTTCATCCAATCTCTCCTCCCTGTTTGCTGTGGTTATTATATGGAGTCGAAGATAGATTTATGATAACCAAAAAAGAGCGGCAAACGCCGCTCTTTCGGTAAACAGATGGAATTTCAGCCGAGGAACTCCCGTAGCATGGAGTCGTCGGGCATGACCTCGCGGGGGAGCGAAGGAATGGAGCGCACCACCGCTTCGATATGATCCATCTGCGGAGTGCGGGCGGAAGCGGGGAGGGTTGCCATCCCATCCAGGATGAGATCCCGCATCAGGCAGAGCTCGTAGCCGATGAAGGTGTCCAGGCGATAGTGTGCCATCTGCGCCGTGGGAAAAATGTAGCGATCCTCGTTGGCGGTGACGCTCTTCCAAAGCCGCATTGTGAACTCGGGAGAGGCGGCGCGGAACAGACGATCCCGCACCATACGACGGCAAAGGCGGATGTCGGTGGGGATCAGATGGGTCTCGTCTACCTCGAAGCCGCTTTCGGGGGTAACGAAGACCGCCGCGTAGCCGCCTGCGGGGAGGAGATCCAGAAACTGCCGATAGAAGGCTTGGATACCCTCAAACAGCAAGCAATCGTAGCTGTCGGAATGGATGGGTCGGCGCTCTACGCAGATTCCCGTTTCGAAATCGAAGCGCGGGAGGTAGGCGGTACGCCCGCTTTGCACATCTGACAGAAAGGTTTCCAGCGTGACCCAATCCAGCGTGGCGGGGCTATCGAAATCGATCTCGCCGCCACTTTTTGCCGATTCGGCGATCAACTCATCGCGGGGGCGGTAGAAATCGTCCAGCGAGACCACCTGCACCCGTCTGCCTGCTTCCCGCAGACGGTCGATGATGCGGTGGGCGGTGGTGGTCTTGCCTGCGCAAGATGGCCCTGCCAAGGCGATGATCGGTCGGGGATCGGCGGCGATGCGGTCAACCAAGCGGGACAGTCGGTCGCCAAAGTCGGCCTCGCAGGCGGCGGCGAAGGCGCGCAGGGCGACCTCGTCTCTATGTTGAGGGAATTTTACGGTTTTCAAGATTCATCTTCCTTTTCGATGGACTAAGAAGGCGGTCGATTCTTCTTCAGTATATTCTTATGATAGCATTTTTGTGACGATTTGTCAAGGGAAAAGCGAAAGAGGTGAAAAACCACCGCCTGTAGGCGGTGGTTTGGGTTATTCGTAAAACTTCCGTATCTCCTCGATGTAATCGCTCTTAAACCGTTCGTGTTGCTCCTCAGACAGATACTCGTAAGGATATTTGTTCATGAAGATGCGGCGGATCTTGCCGGTCTTCGGGTCGATGATCTTGGTGGAGGCGCCAGCACCTACGGCAAAGATGGGATGGATCTCCTCCATGATGTAGACGTTGTACCGTCCTTCCTTACCGGGCAGGGAGAAGCCCACGTTTTCGAGATTTCCCACGGCGTTCTTTTGACGGTAGAGGTAATAGGGGATATAGCCCGAATTTTTCGCCCGCAGCTGGGAGTAATCTACGCATTTCTGCGCTTCACCGCTGACGGGGGCATAGATGTCGCCGCCGCTGTGGGCAAGATCGGCACCGGTCTTGACACAGAAGGTGTGAACGGTGAGGTTATCGGGAGAGAGCTTCAGAATGGCGTCCACGCTTTTCGCGAAGCTGCGGTAGCTGTCGCCGGGAAGTCCTGCGATCAGGTCGGTATTGATCTGAGGGATTCCAGACTCTCTCGCCAGATTGTAGGCGCGGTAGAAGTCGTCTACAGTGTGGCATCTGCCAATGCCGCGGAGCACCTCGTCGTTGAGGGTCTGGGGATTGATGGAGATGCGGCTGACGCCGTGGGCGGCGATGACCGCCAGCTTCTCGGCGGTGACTGTGTCGGGTCTGCCAGCCTCCACTGTGAACTCCTCCAGCGTGTCGGGTTCCACGTTCTCACAGATCTTGGAAAGGAGCAGCTCCAGCTGGTCTGCCGACAGAGTGGTGGGCGTGCCGCCGCCGATGTAGACGGTGGTGATCTTCATCCCCAGCTCACGGATCAGGGCGAAGGTCTCGTCCAGATCGGAGAGAAGACGCTCCACGTAGGCGGGCATCAGGGAGAGCAGCCGCTTGGTGGCAAAGGAGACGAAGGAGCAGTAAGCGCAACGGGTGGGGCAGAAGGGGATGGAAATATAGAGGCTGCAGGCATTGTCGGGGAGCGATTCGATCAGCTTGCTCTCATTGATGGCGACCTGGGTCAGCAGCGCCGCCTTTTTGGGGTTGAGAAAATACTCATCTCTGAGCACCTTGCGCACCTTGGCAGCATCGGGAACCGCCGAGTAGATCTGGCGTGCGATCTTAGCAGGGCGAATGCCGGTGAGGATGCCCCAGGAGGGCGTATAGCCCAGCACTGCACCACCTGCTGTGTAGACTGCCTTGCCCACGGCGATCTTGTAGCTACGCTCATGGGTGATAGAGGCTTTGAAGCGCTCGGTATGCTCACCGTGACCGCTGTTCTCGCCAACAGTCAGATCTGCGGCGGCAAAGACCGCGCCGTCGGTCTCGGTGACGGTAAGGTGCAGGATAGGCGTCTCGGAGGTGATCTCCTCGCTCTCGCTGAACTTTGCACCCGGAAAAAAGAGGAGACAAAGGTTTTGTACGTAGGTTCGGCTGATGTTGCCGTCAATGATCAGTTTCATAGTGATTTGAGGGGGCGCTGCCCCCTCTCCCCCGTTGGAAACCTTTTTGAGAAAAGGTTTCCAAACCTTCCAAAAACTTTTGGAAACAGGAGAAAAAGGCGTTGCCTTACTTTTTCTTTCCTAAATTTTTCGTGTCGAGAATGATGGTCACAGGACCGTCGTTGTGGATCTCGTAGTGCATATTGGCACCGAACACACCCCGACCCACAGGTGCGGGGAGGAGGTTCTCCAACAGATCGGTGAACTTCCCGTACAGCGGCTCGGCGATGGAGGGAGGGGCCGCTCCGAAAAAGTCGGGACGGTTGCCGTGGGAGCAGTTGGCCATCAGGGTGAACTGGGAGACCACCACCGCTCCGCCGCCGATGTCTACCACTGATCGGTTCATCTTCCCTGCTTCGTCCGAGAAGATGCGGAGCTTGGCGATCTTTTCGGCGAGGATCTTTGCCTCGGCCTCGGTGTCTTCGGGGCAGACGCCCAGGAGGATCGCAAGCCCCTGTCCGCACTGTCCGGTGATCTTGCCCTCCACCGTCACGGCGGCGGAGGTGACTCGTTGTACTACTGCGATCATGCGTAGCCTCTCTTTACATCGGTGACCTTGTCGATGGTCCGCACCTTGGCGATGATGGACTTGAAGTGATCGGTGTTCTTACAGCCGATGGTCAAGTTCAAGATCATATCGCCGTCCTTGTTCTGGGTGTTGATCTGATGGAGCGTGACCCGCATATCCGCCAGCGCGCGGGTGATGTTGGCAAGGAGCATCATATCGTTCTCGGCAAAGATCTGGAGATGCGCCTCGTAAAGGTTCTCGCCGCCCTGCTTCGACTGGGTGGCTTCGGTGTCCCAATAAGCACTGACAAAACGTTCACGGCTCTCATCCTTGGCAGACAGCTCCGTCACATTGGGGCAGTCCCGCTTGTGGATGGAGATGCCAAATCCCTTGGTGATAAAGCCCACGATGGAGTCGCCGGGGAGCGGGTTACAGCACTTGGCAAACTTCACCTGACAGCCGTCCACGCCATCCACGATAACGCCGCTGAAATTGCGCTTGTGAGGACGGACGGGGATCTGGGTCTCAGAAGCGGGCAGCTCGGGCGTAGTGGGCTTGATGATCCGATCAAATTCGTCCTTCAGCTTAGTTCCGATCTTTGTCAGTGTGATGCCGCCGTAGCCCAGCGCGTTATAGAGATCGTCCGCCTGCTGGTAGCCCATGCGGCTGCTGATGTTGTAGCAGATCTCATCTCTTTGCGTAGGCGTATATGGTCTGCCGTATCGTTTCATCTCGCGATCCACTTCGGCTTTGCCTACGGCGATGTTTTCGGTGCGCTTCTCCTTCTTGAACCACTGGCGGATCTTGTTCCGCGCCTCACCGGTCTTGACCATAGAGAGCCAGTCGCGGCTGGGTCCCTTGGAGGTGTTAGAGGTGAGGATCTCCACGATGTCGCCGTTTTGGGGACACCGGTCAATGGGCGCGATGGCACCGTTGATCTTGCCGCCCACCATACGGTTGCCCACCTGCGAGTGGATGGCGTAGGCGAAGTCCACCAGCGTAGCGCCCTGGGGCAGGTTGATCACGTCACCCTTGGGGGTGAAAACAAAGACCTCGTCCTGGAAGATGTCCACCTTCAGCGCTCGCATGAACTCGTCGGGATCACGGGTGTCGTCCTCGGTCTCCACCAGCTTGGCGACCCACTCTAATTTGCGGTCGATGTCTTCCTTGCCCTTTTCGCCCGACTTGTACTTCCAGTGGGCGGCAACGCCGTATTCGGCGATCTCGTGCATCTTCTGGGTGCGGATCTGCACCTCGAATGGAATGCCCTCGCGTCCAATAACAGTGGTGTGGAGCGACTGATAGAGGTTGGGTTTGGGGGTGGAGATATAGTCCTTGAATCTGCCGGGGATGGACTTGAAGGTATCGTGGATGATACCCAGCACGGTGTAGCATTCCAGCTCGGTATGGGTGATGATGCGAACAGCGTAGAAGTCGTAGATCTCGTCCAGCGACTTGTTCTGGTTGAACATCTTCCGATAGATGGAGTAGACGCTCTTGACCCGTCCGTCCAACTCAAAGGTAAAGCCGTTTTCCTGCAGTTTGTCGGTGATCTGCTTCTTGATACTGAAGATAAAATCTCGGTTTTCGCCGTATTTGACCTCGATGTCGCCCTTGACCTCAGCGTAACCGATAGGATCCAGATAGGACAGGGCAAGATTTTCCAGTTCCTGCTTGATGCGCTGAATACCCAGACGGTGAGCAAGGGGCGCGTAGACCTGCATGGTCTCGAGAGCGGTCTTACGGCGCTTTTGGTCGTTCTTCACCGACAGGGTGCGCATATTGTGAAGGCGGTCGCAGAGCTTGATGAAGATGACCCGCACATCCTTCGACATGGCAAGAAACATCTTGCGAAGGTTCTCCATATGCTCCTCTTCCTTGTCCTCGAAGGGGATATGGACCAGCTTGGTGAGTCCGTCCACCAGCATGGCGACCTCAGAACCGAACTGCTGAGTGATCACCTGCAGATTGACCTTCGTGCCGCAGTCCTCCACGGTATCGTGGAGGAGGGCGGCGCAGATGGAGTCGGTATCCATGCCCAGCTGTGCCACGATCTGTGCCACCGCCACGGGATGGAGGATATAGGGCTCGCCACTGACGCGGTACTGCCCTTCGTGCATCTCAGCCGCAAAGGTATAGGCTCGCTTGATCTTCTCGAAGTCGTAGAATCGCTTGGTCTCTTCAAGGATCTTCAGGAGCTTTTCGATATTGGAATAAAGCATCAGTTTCTCCTTTCGGGATCCCCTGCCGCTCCGTAAAGCCGCTTCCAGAGCGGTAGGGCGGCAAGGTCCACTTTCTGCTCGGTACGGGGCAGAGTGACGGTCAAGGGAAGGTCTCCGCGCAGGGTGAGAAGCCCCGCGTCGGAGAGCAGCGCCAAGGTCAGGCGCAGCTTGGGATATTCACCCTCCCCAGCCACCAGGCGACGGGGAGAGATCAGTTCGGCTCGGTTATAGCCGAGGGTATTTCGTAAAATGCGATAGATTCTGCCGCATTCCTCACGGGTGGGAAGATCGGCGTCGGTCAGAGTGGACAGATCGCCTGCCAGCAGTGCGCCCGCACGGTCCACCTCGGCGGTAGTGATACGGATCTCGCCTGCGGCGGGACGCCATCCTCGGCAGATCAGCTGGAGGGTGGTGTTGCCCCGAAATTCGTTGACCGACAGCTCAAAGAGCAGGTCGATGCGATCCCCCGGGAAAACATCCAGCGCAGTTCGGGGCGTACCGAAGAGCAGGACGGGATGGGAGACTCCCTCCCCCGAGCAGATGAGCTTGGTGTGCTTTTCACCCAGTGGCAGGATCGAATCCACCGTTGCTCCCTCCCAGCAGAACAAGGGGAGCGGGTTACCAGATCCGCAGGGCTCCAGAAGAGTCAGCTCCTGCGCCGCCCGAAGGCTCAGGTGGGAAGGCGTGATGGCAAGGTCGTATTCACGGACGGGGATCTCCCGCGTGGCAGATGCCACTGCCTGGTCGAACCGTTCTGCAAAAGCGGTGAGGTTATCTTTGGAAATGGTCAATCCCGCCGCCGCCGTATGTCCACCGTAACGAATCAAAAGATCGGCTGTCTCCTCCAGCGCGCTCACCAGATCGATCCCCTCGGGCGCGCGTCCCGATCCTTTGCCGATCTCTCCGTCAAAGGAGAGCAGGATAGTAGGCTTATCGTATCGCTCGCAGAGGCGTGCGGCAACGATGCCCACCACGCCGCCGCAGAAGTCATCGCCGCCAAGGACGATGGAATGGGCGGGAGGGATGCCCTCGGCGGGAGCATTGGCCAGCGCACGCTCCGCAAGGGTCAGGATGCGGTTCTCCTCCTCCTGACGGCGGCGATTGCAGTCGCACAGATGACGGGCGGCGGCAGCTGCCTCCTCGGGAGGGCAGAGGAAGAGTCGGAGGGCGGCGTCTGCGCTTTCCATACGCCCTGCCGCGTTGATGCGGGGGGCGAGGGTAAAGCTGATCAGGGAGGTATCGACTGCCGCAGGCGAGTTTCCCTTCTCTTCCGCTACCGCCTTGATCAGGGCGGTCACGGCGGTACGGGGACGCTTTTCCATCATCTGCAGTCCGCGGCTGACGATGAAGCGGTTCTCGTCGGTCAGAGGCATCACGTCGGCAACGGTGCCTATGGCGGCTAGATCGATATAACTGCGAAAGACCGAGCGGAGGACCAAATTTCGATCCTCCCCGGGGTGACGGAGCAGCTCTGTGGCAGAGACTAATTTGAGGGCAACGCCCACACCTGCCAATCCGTCGAAGGGATAACTGCTGTCGGGACGCTTGGGATCCACCACGGCGATAGCGTCGGGGAGGATCTCCCGACACTCGTGGTGGTCGGTGATCACCAGATCCATTCCCAGCGATCTGCAATAGTCCGCCTCCTCGATGGCGGTAACGCCCGTGTCAACGGTGACGATGAGCGAGACCCCTTGCGCCTGCAGGCAATCCAGCGCAGCGGTGGACATTCCGTAGCCCTCACTCTCTCTGTCGGGGATATAGGAGATGGGGGAACCCCCCATCGAGCGAAGCCAGAGCATCAGCATAGCGGTGGAGGTAACGCCGTCGGCGTCGTAATCGCCGTAAACGGCGATCTGCTCGCCTCGGTCGATGGCAAGAGACAGACGCTCCGCCGCCGTCTGCATATCGGGCAGGAGAAAGGGGTCGTGATAATCCGCCGACAGGGACAGGAACTCCCGCGCCGTCTTGAGCGTGGTATAACCGCGCCCCGCCAGGATCTGTGCCGTCAGCGGGAGCAGTCCCAGCTCGGCGGAAAGAGCGCGCACGGTATCGGCGGGGGGACGCTCTGCCCGGGGACGCCAGATCTTTTCGCTGTCCATATAGTTCCTCCTTTTTAGATATATGCAGGAAACTTTTTGAAAAAAGTTTCCTACGACCTTCAAAAACTTTCAGAGATGAGTTCTCTGAGATAGATTGTTTGACTTGATACGGAAATGAGTCCCTCACACCCCGTATACCACCGCAATTGCCGTGGCAATGCCGTCGGTGGCGGCGGAGGTGATGCCCCCCGCGTAGCCCGCACCTTCTCCGCAGGGGTAGAGCCCCGGGTGACCCACCGCCTGGCGGTCGGTGCCGCGCAGGATGCGCAAAGGTGCGGAGGTGCGGGTCTCAAGACCGGTCAGCAGAGCGTCGGGGGCATCAAAGCCCTCGATCTGGCGTGCAAATCGGCGGATGCCCGTCGACAGCAGATCGCCTGCATAGGACGGCAGGAGCGCGTGCAGATCGCACAGAGCGAAGTGATTGCCGCCCCGATAGGTGGAAGCAATTCGGGAAGGGGCAGTTCCCTGCTTTCCCGAGAGAAAATCACCTACCGTTTGCAGAGGCGCATCGTAATTTCCTCCACCAGCTGCAAATGCCGCTACCTCCAGCTTCCGCTGGAAGGAGATGGCACCCTCGGGCGTTCCGCCAAAATCGGCAGGCAGGATGGAAACCGCCAGCGCACTGTTGGAGTTGCGTCCGTCACGGGTGGAGTTGGACATTCCGTTGGTCACGACACCGCCCTCCTCGGAGGTCGCCGCCACTACCGTTCCGCCGGGGCACATACAGAAGCTGTACACACCCCGCTCACCTTCGCGGTAAGAGAGATTATACTCGGCAGGGGGCAGTTTTTCCGCCGCCTTGCCATACATGGCATAGTTGATGTCATCCTGCAAATGCTCGATCCGCACACCCACCGAAAAGGGCTTCGCCTCGATGGTGTACCCACCCTCAATGAGATAGCGGTAGGTGTCTCGAGCGGAATGCCCGATAGCAAGGACGACGGTGTCGGTGCCGATCTCGCCGCTGTCGGTGAGGACGGCGGTGACCTGTCCCGAAAGCCCCGTACGGATGCCCGTGAGCTTGGTGCGGTAGCGGATCTCACCACCTAGGGTGCGGACGCGCCGGGCAATCTCCTCCACCACGGAGGGCAGACGGTCGCTACCAATGTGGGGACGGGCATTCACCAGAATGTCGGGGTCCGCGCCGAACTCGCATAGACGGCGCAGGACATAGCTGCATCTGGCGTCGTTGATGCGGGTGATGAGCTTGCCGTCGGAAAAGGTGCCGGCACCGCCGGCACCGAATTGGATGTTGGAATCGGTGTCAAGTTTGCCCGTTTGCAAAAACTGCTCCACACGGGCAGCTCGGGCATATATGTCGTCGCCCCGCTCCAGCACGATGGGGCAGCAGCCCTCCTCTGCAAGGAGCAGTGCGGCGAACATCCCCGCTGGGCCGAAGCCCACCACAACGGGACGGGGAGCGTCGGCAGGACGCTTTCGGACTGCGCCTGCGGGGATCAGCTCCTCCTCATGAAGGATCACCGCGCCCAGCTTTTGCAGCTGCTTGGGGGAGGGCTTCCCCGGGAT
>JAFTPF010000011.1 GCA_017463445.1 Clostridia bacterium | reverse complement strand
GGCGCAGGCTTCTCTGAGATAAGATTCCTTCAGATTGCCCGAGCAGAGGATGGTTACAGTCAGCATAATATCAGATCAGACGGGTTGGAACTGCACGGTCTGCCACCGCCACGTCCAGCTTAATGTGGTGTTCCGCCAGATAGCCGGAGACGGTCTCCATTGCCTTGGCGGGGGTATTGTTTTCCTTGGACAGGTGCGCCAGCAACACCCGACGGGTACCGTGGAGCGCCAGATACGCCGCCATTTTCGCGGTATCCCGATTATCCAGATGTCCCGTGCGTGCGGCGATCCGATCCTGCAGATAAAGGGGATAGGGACCGGTCCGCAGCATATCGGCGTCGTAGTTGGCTTCCAATATGACGCCCTCACAGCCTGTCAGGGCATCGGCGACGCTTTGGGCGCACATTCCCATATCGGTGGCAAGGGCGAAGCGGCGATCACCTGTGGTGATGACGTAGCCGACGCTTGCCATGCTGTCGTGGGGTGTAACGAAGGATTCTACCTTCACCTGGTGGGACAGCTCTACCGAAAAGAGAGGCGCGTGAGGGATGATGCAGGCAGGATCAACGCCGCTGAGCTGATCGGCGGTTTCGGCGACTGCATGGACGGGCAGATGCTCGTATTTTGCCAGCATTGGCAGACCTTTGACGTGGTCGGAATGCTCGTGTGTGACGAACACCGCCGAAAGTCGTGATAAATCGCTGCCCAGCGATTGTAGGGCGGTGGAGATGGCTCTTCGGCTGATGCCCGCATCGATTAAAAACTCACATTTTCCGTGTCTCACCCAGCAGCAGTTGCCGGAGGAGCCGGAGGAGAGGGTCCAGATCTCGGTAAGCTCGCTCATTACAGGGTACAAATTGCTCCCTGCTGACGGATCTTCAGAATGTGCGTTGCGCCCTCGCCGAAGATGGGATCGAGAAGTGCTACCAGACCGTCTGCCGCCTCGGTGGGAACGAAGGCCTGGATGGTGCCGGCAAAGCCGCCGCCGTGAACTCTGCAAGCGCAGGGCTTATCACAGCCTGTGAGATATGCCTCGGTCAGCGCCAGCGCCAGAGAAAGTCCCTGCTCGGAGACGTTCTTGGTGGTGTAGACGTTCTGGAGATATTTAAAGGAAGAATTGCCCGATGCACGGACGCCTGCCATGAACGCGGCAACGTCGCCTGCCTTGAGGGCTTCTGTCTGTGCCTCTACGCGGCGGTTTTCCGCAAAGAAGTGGAGGGCGCGCAGGATTGCACGGTCGCCCACGCTCTCGCGGAGGGCGGGAAGGATTTCCATGAACTTCTTCTCATCAGCGTCGCGGAGCACGGCGGCGCCCAGTGCGGCGGCAACTGCCTTCATCTCGGCGGGAACCGAGGCGTAGTCGTCGTTGAGGTCGGCGTGGTTGCCGTGGGTGTCTACAATGCAGAGAGAGTAGCCCATTGCGGACAGGTCAAAAGAGGGCTTCTCTACGATAGGATTCTTGGGATCGGCAAAGTCGATGGCAATAAAGCCGCCCACTGCACAGGCCATCTGATCCATCAGACCGCAGGGCTTGCCGAAGAAGACATTTTCGCTGTACTGGGCGATCTTGGCGATCTCGATGTCGCTGATGTCGTTGTTGTACAGAGTGCGGAGGATATTGCCCACCATGACCTCGAATGCGGCGGAGGAGGAGAGTCCGGAGCCCTTGAAGACGTTGGAGGTGGTGTAGGCACGGAAGCCGCCAACGGTGCAACCTGCCTTTGCCATACCGTCACACATGCCCTCGATGACTGCATAGGAGGTGAAGAATTTGTCGGGATCCACCTTGATATCGGCGATCTTCACAGAGTCCTCGGGAAATCCTGCGGATTTGATGCGGATGACACCGTCATCGGTAGCCTCGGCTACGGCGATGATGTCCAGGTCAATAGAGGCTGCCAGCACCTTGCCGTGGTTATGGTCGGTGTGGTTGCCCGAGATCTCGCTTCTGCCGGGAACCGAGAAGAGACGGAGATTTTTTCCTTCGCCGTACAGCTCCTCGTAGCCGCCAATGGCAGAGAGGTAACGTGCTTTTTGTTTCTCCGTGTTTTCGGCACCGTAGAGAGCGGCAAGCGTGTCGTTTAGCTTGCCTTCGGCAACGTATGATTTGAGTTCGTATGTATTCATAAGATAAGCTCCTTTGTCTTCTGCATATCGTTCGATATGCATTTATGCATTAGCGTTACATATGCCTATAGTTACCTCTATTATAGCAGAAAAATTATGAATAAACAATAGTTTGAGTCTAAAAAAATTGAAAATTTGAGGGGGCAGAGCGGGGCGTTGTACATGGTTCATAAAATGTCATAAAAAGTTTACAATTTAGAAAAGATTTGCTGGTGATGTACTGAAGTGGAAGTGATATACTATTAAAATAGTTAACCAATCTGCGGACGGCACGGCTATCGGTTCCGTCCGACTTTGTAAGGAAGGCGACGCTATGCCACTGAAGCAACAAAAAGGACTTTTGATCGCAAATGCCCGCGCCGGAAAACAGGGAGTCAAGAACCAGCTTTATTCGATCATCGACGGGCTTTCATCTCAATATACTCTGACAGTGCATCTCACCGAGGGACCCGGTGATGCTTGCGAAACGGCTCAGCAGGCCGAAGGATACGACGCGGTTTTTGTCAGCGGTGGTGACGGAACGGTCAACGGTGTGGTGGGCGGCTTATACCGTGCGGGATTGTCGATCCCGATAGGGTATTTTCCCAGCGGTACCGCCAACGATCTGGCGACAACGCTGGGTCTCTCCCGTGACGTGAACAAGACGCTGGAGATCATTCGTGACGGTAAGCCGACCCCTCACGATATCGGAAGCCTCGGCGATGACTATCGATTTGTTTATACCGCCTCGTTCGGCGCATTCACCAAGGTCTCTTACGCAACCTCGCAGAAGATGAAGAATATGCTGGGACATATGGCATATGTGCTCAGCGGCGCGTCGGAGCTGTTCAAGCTGACGCCGGAGCGTCTGACCGTGAAATGGGATGACGGCGAGCTGTGCGACACGGATGTGTTGTTTTTTGCGGTGATGAATACACATTCTATGGCGGGAATGGTGAAGATCCCCGCCGATCGGATCGACCTTGCCGACGGTGTTTTGGATATGCTGGTGATCAAGAAACCCAAAACAGTGGGAGAGACAGCCGTGCTACTTATGGATCTGCTGACCAATAATCTGTACGACAGCAAAAACGAAAACGTGATCTTTGCGCATTCCACGACCATGGAAGTCCACACCGAGCGTCCCGTCGCCTGGACGGTGGACGGTGAGGGAACCAAGGAAGTGTCCGATACGGTGGTCCGCGTCATCCCCGGCGGAGCGAAATTTATACGGTAATACAGTGAAAAAGAACAGGCTCTGCGGAGCCTGTTCTTTGGTGTTGCGGTATGTTGATGATCATCGCAGCGTCCGCATGGCGTTCAGAATAGCGATCACCGATACGCCCACGTCGGCGAAGACCGACATCCACATATTAGTGAGACCAAATGCCGACAGGAGCAGGAACAAGCCCTTTACGCCCAGCGCGAAGACGATGTTCTGGCGTGCGATACGCATAGCCTTGCGGGAGATGCGGACGGCTTCTGCTACCTTTAGCGGATTGTCGCCGGGCAGGACTACGTCGGCGGCTTCGATAGCCGCGTCCGAGCCGATGCCGCCCATAGCAATCCCTGCGTCTGCCGCGGCAAGAGAGGGCGCGTCGTTGATGCCATCGCCTACGAAGATCAGCTTGCCCTCGCTCTCTGCGGACAGTTCGCCCAGCGCGTTGACTTTATCCTCGGGAAGCAGTCCCCAGCGGTAGCGGCTGATACCCAGCCCAGATGCTACTCGCTCAGCACCGTTGCGGTTGTCGCCTGACAGCATCACGGTGGATACATCCGCCCGGTGCAGAGCGGTGATGGCTTCCGCCGAGTCGGATTTGATCCGGTCTGAGAAGGTGATGTAGCCCCGATACTGTCCGTCTTCGGCAACGTAAACTACGGTGGTGCTTTCCTCTGCATCGGGGATGTAGACGCCAAGCTCGTCAAGCAAACGGCGGCGACCTACGGCAATCTTCCGACCGCTCAGGGTGCAGGTGCGGCCTTTGCCGCGCAGCTCGGTGGAATGGGAGATCTCTTCGGGAGCGATCGAGGCGTTTTCAAGGATCGCCTTGGCGATGGGGTGAGTGGAGCCGTATTCCGCGGCGGCGGCATAGTTGAGCAGCTCCTCACGGGTGCAACCTACGGGGTATGCCTGTGCAAGGGAGAGGCGGCCTTCGGTCAGGGTTCCGGTCTTGTCAAAGGCGGCTACCGACGTTTCCGACAGTGTCTCGATGGCGGCGGCGTCCTTGAACAGGATACCCCGGCGGGCGGAACCGCCGATGGTACCGAAAAAGGTCAGGGGTACCGAGATCACCAGCGCGCAGGGGCAGGAGATGACCAGGAAGTTCAGCGCACGGTAGATCCAGTCGGTATAGTTCCCGAAGATGAGAGAGGGGACGACTGCAAGCAGAATCGCCGCTCCCACCACGATGGGGGTGTAATAGCGGGCAAATTTGGTGATAAACGCCTCGGATCTCGCTTTTTTGGCGGATGCGTCCTCTACCATTGCCAGAATGCGGGCGGCGGAGGATTCCTTTGCGGGTCGCAGGGCGCGGATCTTCAAAAATCCGTTCAGATTGATGGTGCCTGCCGACACCTCGGCGCCCGATTCTACCTCTACAGGGAGCGATTCGCCGGTGAGGGCGGCGCAGTCCAGCGCGGCCTCGCCCTCTACGATCACGCCGTCCAGCGGGATGCGCTCGCCGGCGTAGACCAGGAAGAGTGCGCCCGCCTCGGCATCCTCGGCGGCGATGTCCTCGGCGGAGCCGTCTGCACGTAGCAGGTGTACCGTGTCGGGGCAGAGCTTGGCAAGGGCTTTCACTGACCGTCTGGCAGAGCCGATGGCGTAGGATTCGAACAGCTCGCCCAGCGCTCCGAACAGTAGAACGCCCACAGCCTCTGCGTGCTCGCCCAGGATCATGGCACAAATGGAGGCGACGGACATCAGAAAGTTCTCGTCAAACACCTGTCCATGCAGGATGTTGCGGCCTGCGGACAGCAGGGTCTCGTAGCCTGCCAGCAAAAAGGCGGGAATGTAGAGTAGAAGTGCGACCCACCAAACGGGGGTCTGCATCGCGTCGAGAATGGCGGCGGCAATCAACAGTGCGCCGGAGAGCAGGATGGCGGTCAGCTTGCGCTTTTGGGCGCGGGAGAGCTTCATTTTACTTCCACCAGCTCGCAGTCGGGCTCGATCTTTTTCACAGCGGCAACTGCCTCGGGATAGATGGTGGCGAAATCAGCTTCGTCGGCGGTGATGGTCACCTTCTGCGCGAAAAACGCGATGGATGCGTCCTGTACGCCGCGGATCTTTTTGATCTTTGCCTCGGCTTTTGCGGCACAGTTGGGGCAGTCGATGTCGGTGAAACGGTAGGTTTTGGTAATGATCATAATAAACTCGCTTTCTATATTTTAATAAAGGTATTATTGCTATAACAAATTGCAGTTTTTTATTCGTCGGCGATAGCCAAGGAATAGGGATGGAGGTTTGGGGGAAGGGAAAAGCTTTGGCGTTTGAGATGGTTTTTTCCTTCATCCGATTCTGTATTGCAACTAAATAAGGAGCGGTTACCGTTCGGCAAGATGCTCGATGGCGGTGTCCAGGATGTGGCGGACATGATCGTCGGCAAGAGAGTAGAAGACCTGCTTCCCTTCTCTGCGGGAGGTGATCAGTCGGGCTTGCTTCAAGATGCGGAGCTGGTGGGAGATGGCGGATTGGTTCATGGAAAGGATGGTGGCAAGGTCGCAGACGCACATCTCGTGGCGGCAGAGCACCGTCAGGATGCGGATGCGGGTGGAATCGCCGAAGACCTTATAAAACTCCGCCAACTCAAATAGAGTGTCCTCGTCCGGCATATGCTCTCTGACCTCTGAGACCACCGATTCGTGGGCGCACAGGAACTCGCATACCTCCACGCCGTTCTGTTCGGGCATTTGGTTTTCCTCCTTCATATGAATAATTGTTCATGTGTTTATATTATCATATTTACGCGGAGTTGTCAAGAGGGATCGGCGAAATTTTTCGGAAAAAAGAGAAAAATTTTTTGAAAATAGGTATTGCTTTTTTGATTTTGATATGCTATAATAGGAAAGTCCAATAGGGGTGTAGTTCAGTTGGTAGAACGGCAGTCTCCAAAACTGCATGTCCAGGGTTCGAGTCCTTGCGCCCCTGCCAGAAAAAAGCACACATTTGTCTACCAGGCAAATGTGTGCTTTTTTACGATGTGTTCCGCCCGGCGGAACGTGATGTTGCTTTCGGCAGTGATGTGCGCTTCACGCGTGAGGACGCGCGAAGCGCTTCATATTTGCGTAGCAAATGCTTCATACGAGCGAAAATTGCGTAGCAATTCGCGAGTGCTTCATATCGCCGCAGGCGATGCTTCATTTGATTCCTCTGCATAAACGGAACGTAATCGCTTGCCCGTTGCGTTGATAGTTGACGTTTAGTCGCAAGTATGCTATAATAAGGAAAATTCGCCTCCATTAATACCGCCAAAGGAGCTCAAACCAAATGATATATCTCAAAAAGCTTTCCCTCTTTCTCCTTCTGACCCTGTTATTCTCCTCATTTACCGGATGCATTACCCAAAAAGAATACCTGAACAAAAGCGAGATCTTCGATTTGGTGGAAGCCAACCGTGAGCTGATCCTAAACTCTACCCAATCGGGCGAGTATGACGACGTGCTGGCGCTCCATACGTATATCAGCGATGCCACAGCCGGAGAGGGCTGGGTGGATTTCTATTGTGGCGGACACGGGCTTTCCGTTTCGGGTGTGGATTACGGCTTTTATTACAGCGAAACCGACGAACCCCTTCCCGTCCACTCCTGGGGAGGCTGGCTGGAGCTGAAGCCTGACGGAGACGGTTGGAGCTGTGACAGCTCCGATCGATATTACACCGAGAAGATCTGCGATCATCTATACTACTACGAAGCGGGATTTTGATCTCTGAAACCCACTTGCATCGCAAGTGGGTTTCGTTTCATTGACAAATTACTCGGTTTATGCTATACTGAAGCCAAGAAAGGTAAACTCATCTTCAACAACACGGCAAAAGGAGGAAACGTAATATGGGACATTTTGTTGAGTTGTGTATGGAATTGCTTTTTGGGCTTTCGAAGGGTTCTCCGGAGAAAATGCCCGAAATAGAATACACAGATTACTTTGTGATAAAACATCCTCGTAAAAAGACACTTGTTAAAATTTGCGCTACGCTGGTTTGGATTATTGTTTTTTTATTGCTTTGGGCTTTCATTAAACATGAAACACGGTATTTGTATGCTATATTTATTGGTTTAGGCGTTGTGCTGCTGTCATTATCCGTACATGCTTTTTCTTTTCAGTGCAGTGTCGATGATGGCGAACTGTTGCGTTCTTCCTTTTGGATATTTAAAAAGAAGATACTTTGGAAAGACGTTTCGTGTGTAAGAGTGTTGGAAGAATCAAACGAAAAAACGGTTACAATTGCGTTGTATAATATGGCGGGCAGATGGATGATTGATTTTAACACTGATATGGAAAACGCATGGTATGTAATAAAGATGGCGGAGCATAAAGCGATATGTATTCAGCAAGAACGAGATCTTCCGATTGATAAATTGGGTCGTTTGTAATAGATAGCTTTGTTTGCTGAGTGATGGAGGAAGAAATGAAACACAACACCGCAAAGACTATAACGATGATCATGCTGGTGATATCTTCTTTGATGACTGTAGCGATGGCAACATTTACGGTACTGGCGGGAGTTATCATCAAGGCAATACCTCCCGTTGTTGTTTTGTTGCTGATCACCGCCTTTTTGATGTGGACAGACATTTACTATCTGAATTGCTATGAATGGTTAAAAGACGAAACGGACGGAAAGGTGCACACAAATACCAAGCTGAAACACAAATCAATCATTTTGATAACGATCATGTCGGTTGTATCCATTTCAATGTGGTTTGTTTTATTTGGATCCGTAGTATTATACAGGGTATTTTTTGAATTTCAAATATATTTCTTGATCGTTGCCGTAGTAGCAACCGTATATACAATCAATACGGTGTATGTTTTAAAGGCTGCGCAGAGAATGCATCATTGATTGACTTGTTAAAAAGTATGTTCTATGCTGATTACAGAATCAAGGGAGGTGTCCGTATGACCATGCTGATCACCGGCGGAGCCGGATTTATCGGTAGCAATTTCATCTTTTATATAATGAAGAAATATCCCGATCGCCGCATCGTGTGCGTGGACAAACTGACCTACGCAGGCAATCTGTCTACGCTGGAGCCTATCCTTTCCGATCCTCGGTTTTGCTTTGTGCAGGGGGATATTTGCGACCGCGATCTGATCGACCGGGTGTTTTCCGAAGAACATCCCGATGTAGTAGTGAATTTTGCCGCGGAGAGCCATGTGGATCGCTCGATCGAGGATCCTGAGGTGTTTTTGCGCACCAACGTTCTGGGGACGGGCGTGCTGTTGGACGCTTCCCGCAAGTATGGCGTAAAGCGGTTTCACCAGATCTCCACCGACGAGGTCTACGGCGATCTGCCACTGGACTCCGATAATCGCTTTACCGAAGCGTCGCCGCTATGTCCCAGCAGTCCTTATTCCGCTTCCAAAGCCTCGGCAGACCTCCTGACGCTGTCCTATTTTCGTACCTACGGTCTGCCGGCGACAGTCAGCCGCTCTTCCAATAATTACGGGTCCTATCAGTTCCCCGAAAAGCTGATCCCGCTGATGATTGCAAATGCGCTCTCGGACAAGCCGCTCCCGGTCTACGGAGACGGTCTGAACGTGCGCAACTGGCTGTACGTGGAGGATCATTGCGCTGCCGTGGATCTGATCCTGCAAAAGGGCAAGCCCGGCGAGGTCTACAATGTGGGTAGCTCCGACGAAATCTGCAATCTGGAGCTTATCCGCCGTCTGCTGAGACTGCTTGGCAAGGGGGAGGAGCTGATCATCTACGTTGCCGACCGCAAGGGGCACGACCGAAAGTATTCCATTGACTCGGAAAAGCTCCGTCGTGAGCTGGGATGGACACCCCGAACCGATTTTTCGGAAGGGCTGGAGCGCACCGTCCGCTGGTATCTGGAAAGCGGCGATTGGTGGCGTCCCCTTTGGAAGGGCGGGACAGTATGACACCTTCATTTATCTCTCACCCCGACTTTGTCGGGCTCTCTCCCCTTCCTGTTTTTCACAAGGAGCACAAGAAGATCCCCTACTCGCATTCTGCCGATCTCCAAAACAAGCACATTCTCTACCGCCGCAGAGCGACCTTCGGCGGCTTTTCCCGCGCTATTTTGCGGATCACGGCAGATGATTTCTACAAATTATATATCAACGGACGCTACGTCACTGAAGGGCCTGCGCCCGGCTATCCCCACGCTTACTATGTCAATGAGATCGACGTCACCGACCATCTCGTGGAGGGTGAGAACGTCTTTGCCGTCCACACCTACTACCAAGGACTCCGCAACCGCGTGTGGGTGTCGGGAGATCTCAGACAGATGCTGTATTGCTCCCTTTCGCTGGACGGCGAAGTGGTCTTGGTCAGCGACGAGAGTTGGAAGTGCGCCTATCACACCGGCTATACTGCCTGCGGTAGGATCGGTTACGATACCGCCTTTGCCGAGTGCTACGATTCGGCATCTCCCGAAGACAAGTTTTTTGAAAAAGATTTCGACGACAGCAAATGGGACCTTGCCAAAGTCAACACGACAGGTGGATGGAGTCTGATCCCGCAAACATCGGAGCAGATCGCGGTCTATCCCATGCTTCCCGAGACTTGCAAGCGTACCGAGAGAGGGCTTCGTCTCACCTTCCCTACCGAAGCGGTGGGCGTTTTGACCGCCCAAGCCCGCGGAAATCGGGGAGATACGGTGATTCTCCGCTACGGCGAGGAGCTGTCTGCTGACGGCTCGCCCCGCTATGAGATGCGCTGTAACTGTCGCTACGAGGAAAAGTGGATCCTGTCGGGGGGCGAGGATATTCTCCGACAGTTCGATTACAAAGCTTTCCGCTACGCCGAGCTGATCTTCCCCGACAGTGTGGAGATCAGCGACGTGTCGATGACGGTGCGCCATTATCCTTACCAAAAGCGGCGCGAATACGCGACCGACAACGAAAACCTGCGAAAAGTGCTGAATCTGTGCGAAAATACGGTAAAATACGGCACGCAGGAGCAGTTTATCGACTGTCCCACCCGGGAAAAGGGCGCGTATCTTGGCGACATGATGGTGTCGGGCAGAGCGCAGGCGATCCTGACGGGAGATACTACCCTTCTGAAGCAGGTCGCCGAGAATTTCGGCAGGACTTCCTTCATCTGTCCCGGGTTGATGGCGGTGACCGGGTGCTCCCATATGCAGGAGATCGCCGACTATTCGCTGGAATACCCTGCGCTGATCGCTTGGATCTACTCGGTGGACGGCGATCTCGACTTCCTTCGCCGTGCTGAGCCTTGGGCGACGGGGGTGTACGAATATTTTCGGCAGTTTGAACGCCTCGACGGACTGCTGGAAAAAGTCACCGACAAGTGGAATCTGGTGGACTGGCCGGCGGGTCTCAGAGACGGCTATGATTTTCCGCTCACCAACCCCGTGGGAGAGGGACTGCACAATGTGATCAATGCTCTCTGGTATGGGCTGAAGCTGGCGATAGGTGAGATCTACGGAATCCTCGGAAAATCCGCCGATGTCGGTGCGGAAAAGACGAGATCGGCGTTTGTGAAGACCTTTTACCGCGCCGAAACGGGTTTGTTTGCCGACTCTGCCGAGAGCGATCACGCATCGGTGCATTCCCAGATCTTCCCACTGCTCTTCGGCATCGGATGCGAGGACGAGGCGCTGAAACGGCGGCTGGTGGAGATCATTGCGGCGAAAAAGCTCGCCTCTATGGGCGTTTATATGGCGTATTTTGCTCTCGCTGCTCTCAAACAGGCAGGAGAGGGTGCACTTTGCGAAGCTCTTGCCACCGACGAGGGCGCGTGGGTCAATATGCTCCGCGAGGGTGCGAGTGTCACCTTTGAGGCGTGGGGGATAGAGCAGAAGTGGAACACCAGTCTCTTTCACCCATGGGCGGTGGCACCGATTGTTGTGTTTTGTGATCGGGTGAGAGTGTATTGAATGCGAAAACCGCAAAGACTCTGTGTTTCAGAGAGTCTTTGCGGTGTTTTTGACTTTATTTGAATTGTTTGCCGATGATACTGCCGCCGTCACAGAGGATGTCTACGCCTGCAAGGTAGCCGTTGCGCTCGTCCGCGCTATTCACGCACAGCGCGCATGGCACAGCCGTCTCTCGGGGAAAGTGCAAATACGAGGGAAGCAGACAACTCTGCCTGCTTCGCAGGCGCCCGTTTGATTGGAGGGGCTTTTACACAAAAATTTTCGCAGTCCCAGGGCTTCGAACTCACGCAAGGCTACTGCAAATCACTTCATCGTGTCCCTGTTTGTTGATATGACTCAGTGCTTTCAAATTGAGATAATTGATGGAATTGATATTCACTCCGTCACACCCGATATAGATTTGCACAAGATTTTCGCCAGTATACCCTTCTCTGTCGTAATGCTCCCAGCGAATAGCTGAACCGCTCGGGTTCTTGATTTGCACCAGCAGATTGGCTTCCTCTTGTTCTACATCAAAATAGCGGAGAAATACGGGATCGCCTTGAGCTTCAACTTTACAGACGCCGTTATCGCTTTCGATGTATTCCACGCGGCACTTATTTCCTAAATTGACAGTGATGGTTTGACAAGTGGTGAATTCTTTTTTGTATTCGTTATTTCGTATCATTGATTCGTCCTCCTTTGGTCTCTCTCCGAAAAGAACACCAATAGGAACAGTCAAGACTTCTGCAATCACGGGAAAGAGCATTACATCGGGAAATCCAATTCCACATTCCCATTTTGAGACCGATTGCGGAGAGATGCCGATCCTTTCGGCGAGTGTTGTCTGTGTCCATCCTTTCTCTTTTCGAAGTGATGCAATAACGTTGCAAAAATTATTTAGATTGTACATTATAGAAAGCCCTCCTTTGATTATACTACGAAAACTCGAGCAGATCAACAACCGCTCAGTTGTATCTGACGGAAAGAAGGAGATAAGGCCGAAAATTGTTTTGCGGAAATTGTAGAATTCAAATTTATGTTTGCGCTTCATATGTCAAAGAATTTTTGGAGGAATTCTAACGCTTTTTCTAACGCGTTTATTAGAACATTTTCGCTCAATTGCGTGAGATCGCCGAATACTCGATTTCAAGCTCATATCAAAACAACATAAAAAGTCCTCAAAAACTAAGTGTTTTTGAGGACTTTTGTGGCGGAGGGTGTGGGATTCGAACCCACGTGGGGAGACCCCAAACGGTTTTCAAGACCGCCTCGTTATGACCGCTTCGATAACCCTCCGTATTCAGTTGCTCGTTTATTGTAGCATCTTTCCCTGCCGATGTCAAGTGGTTTTTGTGATTTTGTTTCGGAATGGTCCGTGCGTTCACACAAAATTCACCTGATTTGCTTTGCAAGTTTGCAAAAATACGGCTTGCCTTATTGATTTCCAAACTGCTTTGTGTTATAATGTATCTAGTGAAATTTTGCATTTTTACCAAAACGGAGGAATCTTCATGAGCAATCTTGACAAAATGAACCAAACCTTTGACCGTATCGAGACCACCAATCTCGCCGCCCGCCTGATCGAAGAGGTGGAGAAGGTAGTGGTCGGTAAGCACAACGAGATCCGTCTGCTGGTCTGTGCGATGCTGGCAGGCACCCATGTGCTGATCGAGGACGTTCCCGGTGTGGGTAAGACTACTCTGGCGGGCGCGTTGGCTAAGGCGGCGGGGCTGTCCTTTAAGCGCGCCCAGTTTACCCCCGACATTATGGCATCCGACATTACCGGCTTTAATATCTACAACCGTCAGACCGAGCAGTTCGAGTTTCGGGAAGGACTTGTGATGTGCAACCTGCTCCTGGGCGACGAGATCAACCGTGCCTCTCCCAAGACCCAGTCCGCGCTGCTGGAGGCGATGGAAGAGGGCAAGGTCACGGTAGATGGCACCACTTATACGCTCCCCACGCCCTTTATGGTCATTGCGACCCAGAACCCCCACGGCTTCGTGGGTACATATCCTCTGCCCGAAGCACAGCTGGACCGTTTTGCGCTGAAGCTGTCTATGGGCTATCCCACCGAGGAGCAGGAGGCGGACATTCTGATGGCGCGCCGCGGCGTCAATCCCCTAGACAAGGTGCAGGCGGTGACCGACGTGGAGGGTATTGCCAAGATGCGCCGCATGACCGCCGACGCTACGGTGGATCCCGAGATCTGCCGCTATGTGGTGTCGCTGATTGCCGCCACCCGTAAGCACAACGGCATCGCTCGCGGCGCGTCTCCCCGTGCATCGCTGGCGGTAATGAGAATGGCACAGGCGTACGCTGTCATGCAGGGCAGAGAGTACGTTCTTCCCGAGGATGTGAAGGCGGTCTTCGTTCGCTCGGTGGCTCACCGTCTGGTTCTGACTCAAGAGGCAAAATTGGCTCGGACCACCCCCGAAAGCATCCTGCAGGAGATCTCGCTGAAGACCCCGATCCCTTTCCGGGGCAGCCGTGACCAGGCGTGAAGGCTTTCCTGAAAACCTGCGGCAGGGCGATCCTGTCGTTTCTCCGAAAGATCAAAAACAGAGAGTTTGTTCAGCCCGCCTTCTTCCCACAGCGTAACTTTTGGCTTTATCTGATCCTGATCGCCTTCGCGCTGGTCTTTACACAGGTACTGCTCTCGCCGATTTCGGGAGTCATCTTCCTGTTCGTGCTGTTTTTGCCCATACTCTCTTTGCTGTATCTTTTGATTGAGGTGCTATGCGTAAAGCTCTACTTGAACGTCTCCGCCCAGGAGGCAGAAAAGCATTCGCCGGTGGACTTTTCGCTGACCCTTTCCAACGAATCGCCCCTCCCCTACCCCTTTGTGGAGGCGGTGATCACCGTTCCCTCCGACGACGCGGTTCGCTGTATCAGCCAAAAGACGAAGCTTTCGCTGATCCCGTTCGGCAACTACGTTATCGAGAAGACCCTTGCCTTTGCTTATCGCGGTGCCTATGAGATTGGCATCAGCGAGCTTTGCTTTTACGATTTCTTCCGCCTGTTCCGCTATCGGGTGAAGCTGGATCTGTTCCGGGAATTGTTTGTGGTTCCGCGACGGTTGTCCCTGCCTGTGGATAGCGGCGGCGACAGCCGTCAGGAGGAGACCGAGACGGTGGTCCTCCAAAGCGGTCAGGACAACACCGAAATGTCCGATATCCGTGATTATCAGCCGGGCGATAGTCTTCGCTCGGTCCACTGGAAGCTGTCGAGTAAGACCCAGGATCTGATGGTGCGTCAATACGCCCGCAACGCCGATCGACAGACCTTCCTGTTCGTGGACACAGCTCTGCGCTACGATACCTCTGATCGACGCTATCTGCCCGACATCAACGAGTACGCCACCGACGGCGTGGTGGAGGGTGCCATCGCTCTGGCGCTGAAGGCGCTCAGACAGGGCGGTCAGACAGTCACGCTGGTATGGTTCGATTCTCGCGGTGCGGATGACCGTTGCGCCTTCCGACTGCTCAATGAGAATGATCTGGATCAGATCTTCCGTCTGTTCGCCACCGCACCTATTACCGAAACCGAGTATAGTATCGCCGATCTTGCCAATCTGATGGAGGATAACTTCGACGGTGCCACCTTCGTGTTTGTGGCGGGCGGCCTCAGCGATCGTCTGACCGCGGCGATCTGCGCCATGGAGCTTCCTGCCGGTGCAAAGCAGGAGGTCTATACCTTCGAGCCCTACGAACAGGTCGCGCCCTCTGCCCGCTCTGCCTATCTGGACGGCGTGGAGGCCTATCGGGATGAGCTGCTCCGTCACGGCATTACCGTCCGCGATCTGCGGGAGACGGTGCTTTCCCGGGAGGAGGTGACCGACGTTGAGTAAGAAGAAACGAAAGGTCGATCCCTTGCTGGAGCTGGAGGCGTCGCTGAGAGACGGTGCATCGACAGATGCCGCGCCGGAGGTTGTCCCGGAGGTTCCGGATGCATCCGACGCACCTGACACCCCCTCGTTATCGATCGCGAAGACTGCGAAAGAGGAAAAGCGTCGGCTGAAAAAGCTTCGCAAAGCCGAGAAAAAGGAAGCAAAACGCAAGAAAAAAGAGGCGAAACGGAACCGCTTCGTCCTGTACGATCCCAAGAAGATGCAGGGATTTACCTTTTCTTTGCCAATCGGCTACTTCCTGCGCTTCTTTGCCATCGGATTTTCGCTGTTCGGCGTACTGTGGCTGTTCTGTGACGCCTTTGCACTGACCGAGGTCGGTGCGCTGCCTTTGCTCACCTACTGCGTGGTGATGGTCTCTGCTTTTTCGATGATCTTTATCGGAAAATGGTTCACGCTGGCAGGCTTTGGTGTGCTAGCGGCGTGGGTGGGACTTTTCTTCTGGCAGGCGGGCAATCCCCTGACCTTCTACATCTCGGGCATCGAGGCGGTCTTCAACGCCATGATGTACCGTCTGACCGAGGCGGGATTTGCCGCGTCGGCAAGCATCACCCTTCCCTATCTGGGTGGCCTGTCCGACGGATTTGGGATCGCTCAGTCCGAGCTGCTGATCTACGGCGGCGTATTTGCCATTGCCACCGTGTTTGCCCTGATCTTTGCTGCATTTTCGGCAAAGCGCACCCGATTGATTCCGATGATCGTGCTGGGTGGCGGCTTGTGTGCCGTCTGCTTTACCTACAATCTGTGTCAGACTAACTGGGGCATCGCCTGCGTGCTGGCGGGACTTTGCTCGGCGGCGGTGCTGTCTGCGTACGACAAGACCTATAAAGCCCATAAGCATTCCAAAAAATCCCGTGCGTACTCGGGTTATTCCGCGGCGCTTGCGGGTATTCTGGCGCTGGCGATTGCGTCGGTCCCTGCCGCAACGGTCACCGAGCGCTGGGGCGAGATCGAGTTTATCTCCGATCCCATCAAGCAGGCGAGAATGTACATTACCACGCTCCTGACCGGCGGAAATCCTGCCTATAACAAGATGAATACGCTGAATGAGCGTACTTCCAATAAATTGGAAGATATTGAATTTGAGAATGTGGTTCTGTTCAAGGTGAAGTCGCCTTCGAAGCATTCGATCTATCTCCGTTCCTGGATCGGAGGAGATTACGATTACAAGAGCGACGATTGGACCGTGCTGGATTCCACCGGATACAGTCAGATGCTGAGAGAGCTGGACGGCGAGAGTAGCGGCTTTATGGGCGATCGGGTGACCTTTGATCTGTACTCCCTGCTGTCTCCCACTCTTTCTGACGGTACCTTCCGGGAAAAGGGCTACGAGGCGAATCTTCAATTTGGTTACTCGGCGGCGTTTATCGACATTGAGTATATCAATAACTCCGGTCAGCTCTTTATGCTTCCGTCCTCCTATGTGCCGGGTTTTGGTCTGATGAAATACGGCTCTCAAACCGAGGCGTACAACGATAGTGCTACCATCCATTCAGACGGTATGATCACCTCGGGCTGGTTCAATCTGGTGAAATCCTATACGGCGGCGGCGGTCATGCCCTCCTATTATACAGAGGGATATGCGCGGCAGGCGGAGCGTGAGGTGCAGTATTATGAGCTGCTTTGTAAATACGTCAGCGATCTGCAGCGCAACTCCAACACGGACGCCGAAAAGGCGATCGGCGATTTCCGCGTCAAGCTGGATAATGCGGGACTGGTGGAATTTTCTACCGCCGCGCTGGAGTCCTATCTGAAGCTGGACTTTAACGCCCGTGCCCGCTGGTACGATCGGTACGTCCGACTGGTGAGCCAGTACAGCGACTATGTGCAGGAGAATTATCTGAATTATCCTGTTGAGAGCAAAGGGATCGAGCGTATTCTGGAGCAGATCGCTCCCGCGCTGAACGGTGCCGATACCACCCACGACAAGGTGATGGCGGTGATCGATTATCTGGCGGAGCATTATGCCTACACCTTCACGCCCACGAAGCCGCAGGATCCCGACGGTAGCGCGCTGGACGCGTTCCTTCTGGAAACCAAGGATGGCTATTGCGTGCAGTTTGCGTCTGCGGCGACCCTTTTGCTGCGGGCGGCGGGAATTCCTGCCCGTTATGTGCAGGGCTATGTCGTCGACGATATGACCTCAGGAATCGATGAGGACGGAGCGCTGGAGTATACCGCCAACGTCCGCGACACTGCCGCGCACGCGTGGGTGGAGGTCTATATCGATGGGCTGGGCTGGCGAACCTACGAAGCAACATCTGTCTACTACGAGGATATGTATTATATCCCTGACGAAGAGCCGGTGGTCCCTGATGAGACTACCTCGGCTTCCCGTCCTGTTATAAACACTTCTCCTGATAGCACTACCCGCCCTCCGATGACCACTACCGCACCTCGCACCGAGGTCACTACCGAAGAGCAGGAGGGACCCACCGTAGCAAACGATTTTGATCCTGCGCAGATGATCCGCATCGCTGTGGGATTGGCGATTCTTGCGGTGATTGCGATGCTACTGTATTGGCAGTACAGGAGAGCGCGGAAGGTCTCCGACGGGCGCGCATATTACATTGAACGGTCGATCTTTGGTAACTTTGAGGAAAAGAGCGATTTTGATCAGGTTGCGGGCGTGCTTTGTGACAGTATTTACGAGATCCACGGCATACTGGGAAATCGTCCGAATCTGGGTGAGCTGCCCGGCGAATTTGCCCGCAGGATTGATGCGGCCCTGATCAACGGAACCGCGCGGCAAAAACGTCGGCACGCACGGTTGGCGCTCCTGCCCTACTCCTTTAGCGAGGTCATGGTGTTGATCCAGAAGCATGAGTTTGGGCGCGCGCTGACCCGCTCCGATCTGGAAGCGCTGGGTACCTACCTGCGCGGGCTGATCGATTCAGAATACCGCACTCTGCCCTTCTACAAGCGGATCTGGTACCGTTATATTCGGTTTATGATCTGATCTTCATATTTGCACGGAATATCCGCAGTCATACGGCTGCGGATATTTTGCTTGTGTGCGGATAATCGGCAGGATGGAAGGGCATACTATTCCAAAACAAAAACAAACTGAAGGAAGTGGGAATGTGTGGGCGGTCTACGCGTTATTGTCAGCTGCGTTTGCTGGAACAAACGCGGTTTTGGCGAAATTTGGATCGGATAAGACAAGCGCGGTCGCGGCGTCCGCGGTCAGGACGACTGCGGTTTTAGCGGTGTCTTCACTGGCGATGGTAATCGCTAGGGGAACTGCGTCGCTTGCGTCAATAGATCCGCGCACGGTGATCGTTCTGACATTGTCGGCGGCGGCAACGGCGGCGGCGTGGGTCTGTTATTTTCGGGCGCTAGCTGGCGGCGATGTAGATCGCGTGTCAGCGGTGGACAAGCTCTCGACTGTTCTCGCTCTGTCCGGCGGTGTGCTGTTCTTCGGAGAAGGGCTGACTGTGCATAAAATCATAGCGATCCTGCTGATCACGTCCGGCGTATGGTGGAGCTGCGGAAAGAAGTCTAACCGAATAGACAAATTTAACACGCAAAAACGAGGATGGCTGGTGTGGGCGATGCTGTCGGCGGGGTTGGTAGCGGCTTCTACCCTGCTTTCAAAGGCGGGGATCGGCAAGATCTCGCCGGAGGCGGCATTGGTGGCGCGTACCGGATTTGTGCTGATCTTTACCTGGGCGGCGGCTTTGGTGAAAAAGGAGGCGCGCGAGATCCGATTGATCGGAGGAAAAACGGCGCTGATATTACTGACGTCAGGTGTATTGACCGGGCTCGGGTGGTTGTGCTACTTCAGAGCACTTGCAGGCGGCAGTGCCGGTGAGGTACACGCGGTAGATAAACTCAGTATTTTGGTAACTGTGGTTCTGTCGCGCATTGTGTTTCGGGAAAAGCGAGGCGGCAGATACCTGTGCGGACTTGTGCTGATCGTAGCGGGCATCCTATGGTTGTATTTCACCTCAGACTGTCGGATGGTATAAATAATGCAAAAAAATGGTAATTTTCCGATTTCTTCGACTGTTTCCGAGCGCTTTTGCGTTTGCTTAGTGATATAGTAGTGAAAAAGGAGGTTTTGCTATGTTTTTGCAAGAAATGTTGAAGAAGATATTTGCCGGGGAACGGGATGGAGAAACACTGTGGAAGATCCCGCTGGGGGAGATCAGAAGCGAGCCGATTGCAGATCCTGCCGAAGGGGTCGTGGTGGCATCGCTGGCGGAGAATATACTGAGATGCGGTCTGCTCCAGCCCATACTGCTGAGAAAGTCGGAGGATAATGGAGCTGTGACAGAGCGATATGAGCTGATAGCCGGGAGACGCCGTCTGGAAGCGGTGCGGATGCTGGGGCGCACACACATTCAGGCAATTGTGGTTAAATGCACGCAAAAGCAAGCTGGAGTGCTTCGCCTTGCGGAGAATCTTGTGCGAAAGGATCCGCACTATATTGAGCTTGCGGAGCTTCTACTTGCGCTGGAGCGGGACGGTTGGTCCAGAAGCAAGCTCGCGTCCACCTTTTCACTGAGAGCGGATCGGATCGACGGGCTGGAAAAGCTGGTTCAACTGCCGCAGGAGCAACAGCGAGCCATTCGTACGATCGGAATCGATCCGGAGGACGCCCTGCGGCTGGCAGATCTGAATGATGAACTCCGGCGGGCGGTTTTGCACAAGTGTATCGCCTCACCGTCGACCGATCCGTCTGAGTTGATTAGGAATATGAGTGTCGCACCTGACGCTCGTCTTACTCAAACGCGGAAGATCATGGTTAGTGACATTCGTGTGTTCCAGAATACCGTGGAAAAAGCCATTGACACGATGCGAGAAGCGGGATTTGATGCATCGGTGCGCAGAGACGATGGCGCTGAGAGCTACACTTTCGAAATTCGAGTGGCGAAACGCCAAGGTCGAAAGCTTTGTAATGAGCCACAGGCCGATGTTTCACGTGGAACATCAACCAAACGAAAAGCGCCGCGCCGATTTTCGTCCGCCCTGAATATATTTGAAGCGCTTGCAGAGGAAGAATGTGAGATGAGCGATGATGTTCCACGTGAAACATTGATGGAGGGCTTGACAAAATCGTCGAAAAATGCAGAAAAACTTGAATTATGTATTGACGGGTGCGAAAAAAAGTGATATAATAGCACATATGGCTTGCCGCGGAGTCCGCGGGTTTTGAAAGGAGCATACTATGGGTAAGATTATCGCGTTTTCTAATCAAAAAGGCGGTATTGGGAAGACGACGTCTGCTGTAAATCTGGCGGCGGCGGTCGCAAAAAGCGGCAAAAGAGTGCTGCTTTGCGATCTTGACCCTCAGGGAAATGCAACGAGCGGCGTTGGAATATCCAAAAAAGGCGGTCAAAAGACTACATATGACGTATTAATCGGAAACACCGAGGCGTCGGATGCGGTAATCCAAACCGCTTTTGAGAACTTGTGGGTGATGCCGACTAATATCGGTCTTGCAGGTGCCGAATACGAGCTGGTTTCGGTTGAAAAGCGTGAATTTGTACTGACAAAGCGACTGTCGCAGATCAAAGACCAATTTGATTATATTATGATCGATTGTCCTCCGTCGCTGGGCATACTGACGGTTAGCGCACTGACTGCCGCTGACGGCGTAGTGATTCCGATGGTTTGCGAATATTATGCGCTGGAGGGTCTTTCGCAGTTGATGCTGACCGTGCGGCAGGTAAAAAAGCGGTACAATCCTGGGCTCGAGGTGGTCGGAATTCTGATGACGATGTACGATAAGCGTCTCAATTTAACGATGCAGGTGCGTGCGGAGTTGGAAAAATTCTATAAAGACAAGCTGTTTGAGACCACGATCGTGAGAAACGTGCGTCTGAGTGAGGCGCCGAGCTATGGTATGCCGATCATATATTATGATAAATCGTCCAAAGGTGCAGCAGCTTACACGAAAGTGGCAGAGGAACTGCTTGGACGGATCTGAACAGGAGGTCTGAATACATATGGCAAAACAAGGCGGACTGGGCAGAGGTCTCAGTTCAATATTTTACGATGATGCCGAGACGGAAAACACGGCAGATGTCCACAAATTGCGCATTTCGGCGCTGCAACCCCGCGCGGGACAGCCACGCAAGGCGTTTGACGGCGAGGCGCTGTCGCAGCTTGCGGATTCGATCGCTACCCATGGGCTGATCCAACCGATCATTGTTCGTCGGGGGATGGGCGATCTTTACGAGATCGTAGCGGGCGAGCGACGCTGGCGTGCGTCCAAAATGGCAGGGTTGACAGAGGTCCCTGTTGTAGTGATCGAAGCGGACGATCAAAAAACCGACGAATTATCGCTGATCGAGAACATTCAGCGAGAAAATCTCAACGCGGTTGAGGAATCCTTGGCCTACAAAGCGCTTCTGGAGGAGTATGATCTGACTCAGGAGACGGTAGCCGCGCGGGTAGGAAAATCGCGCAGCACTATCACCAACTCCCTGCGTCTCTTGGATCTGCCCGAATCGGTACTGAAAATGGTCTCGGACAACCTGCTGTCTGCGGGTCATGCGCGCGCGCTGCTGGGATTGAAGTATCGATCTGACATCGAAGTTGGCGCCGCAACGGTGGTTGATAAGGGCTATTCTGTTCGCGCAACCGAGGAATTGGTACGTCGGATGAATGCACGCGCAGAAAAAGCGGCAGATGCGGTGGCAAAATCCGAAACAACAGTGAATTATACCGCCGAACTGGAGAAAAAGGTGCGCGGACTGCTTGGCAGAAAGGTCAAGATCGTGGAAGGCGCACGGGTAAAACGTCTGGAGCTGGAATACAGCGACAACGATGATCTGCAGAAGCTGCTCTACCTGCTCTGCGGCGAAGAAATTATGAAAGACTGAGGAAAATATCATGTTAGACATCAAATACATTATTGAAAAGCCCGATGAAGTGGTTGCCCGCCTTGCTAAGAAAGGAAAGGACGCCCGCGAGGACATTGAGCTGATCCTGAAGCTGGACGCCGAGCGCAGACTGCTGATCTCCACAACCGAGGCAATGAAAGCGGAAAAGAACAAGGTTTCCAAGCAAATCCCCATGTTAAAGAAGGAAAAAAAGGATACCACCGAAATTTTCGCTAGAATGAAGGAGATTTCCGTGTCCATCGATGAGAATGATGCCAAGCTGAAGGAAGTGGAAACACAGCTTACCGGCGTGATGCTGGGGCTTCCCAATCTCCCCGACGACGATCTTCTGGCAGGCGGCAAGGAGAACAATGAGCCTCTTCGCTACTACGGAGAGCCCAAACAGTTCGATTTTGAGCCTAAAAATCACGTTGATCTCTGCAACGGACTGGGACTGATCGACTACGAGCGCGGCACTAAGCTGGCGGGCTCCGGTTTCTGGATCTATCGCGGTATGGGCGCCCGCCTGGAATGGGCTCTGTTGAACTACTTCATTGACACCCACCTTGCCGATGGCTACGAGCTGATCCTCCCTCCCCATATGCTGGAATACGAGTGCGGTCTGACCGCAGGGCAGTTCCCCAAGTTCGCAGACGAGGTCTACAAGATCGAAAACCCCACCGACAACCGGATGCACTATATGCTTCCCACCGCAGAGGCAGCTTTGGCATCGCTCTACCGGGGCGAGATCCTTACTGAGGCGGATCTGCCGAAGAAATTGGTCTCCTATACCCCCTGCTTCCGCCGCGAAGCTGGCTCCTACCGCTCCGATGAGCGCGGAATGGTGCGCGGACATCAGTTCAACAAGGTGGAAATGTTCCAGTTCACCCTTCCCGAGAAGTCGGACGAGGCATTTGACGAGCTGGTTACTAAGGCGGAGAACTTGGTGAAGGGTCTGGGCTTCCACTTCCGTACCGTCAAGCTGGCGGCTGAGGATTGCTCGGCGTCTATGGCAAGAACCTACGACATCGAGATCAACATCCCCTCAATGAACGGTTACAAGGAGGTCTCCTCTGTGTCCAACGCCCGCGATTACCAGGCAAGACGTGGTATGATGCGCGTTAGACGCGCCGACGGTTCTATCCAGTACCTGCACACCCTCAACGGCTCAGGTCTGGCGACCTCCCGTATCCTGCCCGCTTTGGTGGAACAGAATCAGAACGCCGACGGATCGGTCAACGTCCCCGAAGTATTGCAGAAGTACCTCGGTGTAGATGTGATTAAGAAGTGATTTTAAGGGGGAACCTTCTTGAAAGAAGGTTCCCCTTTTGACTCCCTCCAAAAACTTTTATAAATGTTTCGCAAATGCTTGCGAGACAAGAAAATAATGGCGTGGGCAAGTATTTGCCGCGCTATCAGGAAGTTTTTGAAGGGGTTCAGAGTTCGCCCATATGGGCGAACTCTCGGGAACTTTTTTCAAAAAGTTCCCCTACTTTTATTTATAACGACAGCTCTACCGGATAATGCTCCAGCCACGCCGATAGCTGTAGGAGCCAGGCGATCATCTGCGGACGCGCCATCAGCTGACCGAACCAAGTGGTATTTTCCCCGTTAATAAACGCTTCTACCGCTGAACAGTCCAGAAGCGCGGTGAAGAGCGAATCTTCCTTCAGCTTTTCTGTGAGTCTTGCGTGGATATGATGTTCGTAGGCGGGATTGTGAGTCTTAGGATATGGCGATTTCTTACGATGAAGGATATAATCAGGCAAAAGTCCTGCCGCCGCATCCCGAAGCAAGGACTTTTCTACACCATCACGGAATTTATATTGCCACGGAAGATTATAAAGGTATTCGAGGATGCGATGATCCGCAAAGGGGACGCGCACCTCCAGCGCGGTTGCCATACTCATTCGGTCCTTGCGGGCAAGGAGATTTTGCATAAAGTAGCGCACTGAAAGACAGGTGGCAATGCGAGCGCGGCGGTCTGCATCGGATTCTCCTTCCAAGGTGGGGCAGGCGGCGAGAAAGTCTTGGTAATGCTTCGACAGGTGCGCGAATCCTTCGGCAGGACGTACAATATCTGCTCGGAACAGCTTTATGCGGGCGTAGGGATCGTGAAGCCACGGGAAAAAGTCGCGTGAAAGCATCTCGGGTCTGTAAAACCAGGGGTATCCGCCGAAGATCTCGTCAGAGCACTCTCCCGAAATAGCCACGGTATGACGCTTTTTCACCTGCCGGCAGTACCAGAGCAGCGAGGAATCGATGTCCGCCTGCCCGGGCAGATCCCGATAGATCGCCGCTTCGTCCAGCAGATCGGCAACGGTCTTGGTGGGGATGGTCAGAACGGTGTGATCGGTTCCCAGATCCTTCGCCAGACGGCGTGCGTAGAGATCATCGCCTTGGGGCTGGAACAGACTTGCTTGAAAGTTTTCCCGATTTCCTTCGTATTCGAAGGAGTAAGTGGAGAGTTGCTTCCCCTCTTTTGCCAGTGATCGGGCGGCAATCGCCGTCAATACCGACGAGTCAAGTCCTCCCGACAGAAAAGTGCAAAGCGGAACATCACTGCGAAGCTGGCGGCGGACGGCATCGTCCAGTAGCCAACGGGTGTGCGCTACCGCCTCTGACAGACTGTCTGTGCAGACGGAAGCATTCAATTCCCAGTATTTTACCGCCTCGCTCCCATCAGGCGACAGCAACATCCATTCGCCTGCGTGCAGTTGATGGATGTTGCGGAAAATAGCCGATTTCTCTGTGGTGACCGGCGATAGAAACAACAGCTCCCATAGACCTTCCCGATTCACCGTGGGACGGACCCTCGGGTGAGCCAGCAATGCTTTAGGCTCGGAGGCAAAATACCATTCGTCCTTGGTGCGGGCGTAATACAACGGCTTTACTCCCAACCGATCTCGGGCGGCAAACAGCGTCCGCTCGGTGTGATCGTAAATCAGAAAGGCAAAAATGCCGTTGAGCCGTGCGGGACAGTCTTTGCCGTAGAGGATATAAGACCAAAGTACTGCCTCGGTATCGCATTCTGTTGTAAATATCGCACCGCGCGCGGTGAGTTCGCGCTTTAATTCATCGGTGTTGTAGATTTCACCGTTGTATATGATCGTATATTGTCTACCGAAATAGACGGCAGACATCGGTTGCTTGCCTCGGGAGGGATCCATTACAGACAGACGGTTGTGAGCGAGGCAGACCGTCTCGTCTTGAAAGATCCCGCTGTCATCGGGACCCCGATGAGCCAGTGAGCGGTTCATTTGGGCGATGGCGGTGGCATCGTCGCAAGCGGCGGAGAGCAGGCCGCCTTGTTTGGGCAGCGGGCGGTAGATTGCGGCAATTGAGCACATAATAACTCCATTCTGCGCTCGTCAGGCAACGAGCGCCGGGTGATTGGGCGCAAAAAAGACCGCCCTACCTGCAGTATATGCAGGTGGGGCGGTGCGGTTATTCAGTTACAGCTCACAAGCTCTTCAAAAATCTTGCCAAACGGTCGGCAATGCGGCGGTGCCCCGCGTCGCAGGGGTGCAGTCCGTCGGGCATATAGGCGGCGCGGTGGGCTTCGATACGGGGCTGGATGCCCGATACGCTCCAAAGATCCAGTACGGGCAAGGAATATTCGGCGGCAACCTCCTTCAGAATGTCTATATAAGTAGACAAAACAGCGTAATCCGCCGACTTCCAGCCGTCGCCGCGGGGATTCATCTCATTGGTGCGGTGAAGGGGGGTCATGATAACGATCTCGGCGGTGGGGAATTTTTCAATAAGTCCGCTGCAGAGGCAGTGGCAGGCACCGTAATAGGTGTTGACGGTGCGGTCGGCGGGGGTGCCCAAGGGCGCGTCGCCGTGACCGAAATCGTTGGTGCCGCCGAAGACCACAACGGCGTCGGCATCGGGATCCATATCGGCGATGCGCTTGACGAAGCAGCGCTCCATCCGATCGTCCGGGTTGCCGGGATTTAACTGATTGGCGATACGGGATCCGCTGACGCCGTAGTTGCGAGCGGTAAAGCCGTATTCTGCCGCCAGTAGGTTCAGGTAGATATTCTCAGTGCAGGAGACGCCCACACCTTCGGTGATGCTGTCGCCTAAAAAATTGATCTTCAGTCCGTTCAGATTCATAGTTTACGGTTCCTTTGCTCAGATTTGAAAATATTATAATACATTCGGTCGAATTTTGCAAGTTTTTTATGAAAATATATTGACTTTTTTTTATTTATTCGGTACAATAATAGTACTACATTATTCAAAGGAGAATTCACATGGGAAAGCTGATTCTGAAAATCGCCGTTTTGGTCGTTTCTCTGGCCGCAATTATCGCTCTGATCATCCTTCTTACCAAGAATAAGGAAAAGATCTCCGCAAAGGTTCGTGACGTAAAAGAGAAGAGAGCTGCCAAGAAGGCCGCAAAGAAGGCTGCCAAGGAAGCTGCTGAGGCTTGCGACTGCGCTTGCGAGTGCGACGTTGCAGAGGTTGAAGTAGCAGAAGAGATCGCTGAATAAGCACTCGGGCATCCGTCCGCGGGACCGCTCCATATCTGTGTGCACACACGGATGTGGGGCGATCCTTTTTTTTGAAAACGCTCGCAAATTGCGTCTTCAATCGTCTTTTGGCGACCTGTATTCGTGAAAACTGATCTGTCGCAACAAAAATAGTATTCATTCGACTGCGTCCTTCGACTTGGTTTTGCACCGTGTATGCCTATAATAAAGGATGAAAACGAAAGCGGACAAGCATTTGCCAAAAGGAAGGAGCAGAAAAATGGATCTTCGTGCAAAAGCAAAGGAAAAATTGGAAACATTACAGCAAAAAGCTGACAAAACGGTAGGGGCGCTGATGGGCAGACCTGCCGAGCTGCTGGATGAGGAGGATGCCGCCAGACTGAGGCGACGGGCAGGGATCACGGCACTCTGGTGCGTGACGGGATTTATTTTTCAGGGAACGACTGCGCTGTTCTCATCGCGCCCGTTCGGGATTGCGATGCTGTTAGCATCGGGAAGAAGTGGTGCGGTGGCGGTCTTTGCGGGGGCGGTGGCAGGCGCGCTGGCCAGCGGTCAGGGCGGACTTGCACAGGCTGTGATCCTGGGGATGGTGCTGGGCGCGCGGCTTCTTTTCTCAGCGCGGGTAGCGGGCGAGGAGGATGAGCCTCTTCCGCTGTTCGGAGAGCCGCTGCATCTGCGAGCGGCGGTGGCGGTCTTTGCCGCCTTTTTGGCGGGCGTGTATAATGTGGTGGTCTACGAATTTCACTTTCGGGGCGTGATGGCGCTGCTCTTCGGACTGGCTGCGGCACCGCTACTCACAGCACTGTTTTGGCTGGGTCTGCAAAAAGATAAACCGATCTCGCTCCGGGAAGTGGGTGCCTGTGTTCTGCTCTTTTGCGGCATTTACGCGCTGGCGGGACACAGCCTCTTCGGTCTTTCTCCAGCTCTGATCGCTGCTTGCCTTGCCACGATGCAATCGGCGCTGAAGGGCGGATTACTTCGGGGCGGATTGGTGGGTCTTATCTGCGGGGTGGCCTGCGGAACGTCTCCGCTCTTGCTGGCGGCAGGCGGACTGGTGGCGGGTTCTTTGCGGATGTTTGGCGCAGGAAGCGCGGTCTTTTGCTTTTTCGCGGTGACAGGCGGGCTATCCGTGTGGCAGGACGGCATCTGGGGCGCACTGCCGGTGCTGGGAAACCTGTTATTTGGCGTCCTCCTCTTTCTTCCTCTTGCGCGGTCGGGGCTTTTGGGAAAGCTCTCGCTGTTTCCCGCCGCCGAGACGGAAGAACCCACTTGTGAGGCTGATCGACGGGCGGCTGATGCGGTCAGACTTCGGCGGCTCTCTGCCTCCTTTGACGATCTATCCAAGATGTTGCTGAAGTTTTCGCAGGATCTGGCCCGTCCCGAAACAGGGGAGATGCTTGAGCTGTGCGAGGGCGTCTTTCGCCGCTATTGCAAAAAGTGCGTGCGAAGCGAGCGGTGCTGGCAGGATGAGTATGAGTCTACCCGAGACGCGCTCTGCAAGCTGGCGGAGGAAATCCCGCGATGCGGAATGCCTCGGCGGAACGCTTTACCACCCTATTTTACCGAGCGATGCCGTAAGATCGACGAGATCCTTGCCGAGATCGGCGTGCGAGTGGCGGAGCACGTGGAGAATGTAGTTCTGCGGGATCGCTCTGAGCTGTTTGCGCTGGACTATCAGGCACTTGCCGAGCTGCTCCGCGAGTCGGCGGTGGATGACGGCAGTCTGACACCCGACGAGGAGCTTCGGAAGACCTTTGCGACCGTGATCCGCGGAGAAGGGATCCAGACGGTGGGATGCGGCGCATGGGGAACGCGCAAAAAACTGCTGATTGCCTCGGGAGTGACGCTATCCACCATCCCCGGCGGCGGACGGGCTCTTCGGCATAAGCTGGAGGAGAAGACTGGACTTGCGCTCACCGAACCGTCGTTCAAATTCGTGGGCGAGAGCGTGTCTATGCAGTTTGAAAGCCGCCAACGCTTTAGACTCACTACGGCGCGCGCCTGCAGCGTCAAGGAGCACGAGCCGGTCAGCGGAGACACGGCGCGGTCGTTTACGTCGGAAGCAGGGCAGGGCTACGCCCTGGTCTGCGACGGAATGGGAAGCGGCAGAGCCGCCGCTTCCGCGGCGGGGGTGTCTGCACTCTTTCTGGAAAAGCTCCTTTCGGGAGGCAATCACAAATCGGTGACGCTGAAGCTCCTCTCTAACTTCATTCGCGGGCGTGCTGAGGAATGCCATTGCACTGTGGATCTCTTGGAAGTGGATCTCTACACCGGCGGCGCCGCCTTCGTCAAATGCGGTGCCTGCCCCTCCTATGTCTTGCGGCAAGGAAACATCTATAAGATCGACGTTCACAGTATGCCGCTGGGACTTACCCGAGAGATCAACGCCCAGCAGGTGAACATGGTTCTGCAGGAGGGCGACGTGATCCTGCAGGTGTCGGACGGCGTGGCGGGAACCTTAGAAGAAGCGCTCTGGCTGCCCGAGGTGTTCGCTTCGCTCTCAGGAAAGAGCGTGCAGGAAATCGCAGGAGCCATTCACTCCCGAACCATCGCCGAAAAGGGAAGGGGCGATGACATCACCGTACTGGTCACGAAGGTGGAGGCGGCATAAGTTAAATTAGGGGGCTTTTTGAAAAAAGCCCCCCTAAGACCCCAAAAACTTTTGAAAAAGCCCGACGAATACTCGTCGAGCGGGAGAAGAACGAAGCGCCACAAGTATTTGCGGCGCTTTCATAAAGCTTTTGGTAGATTCTTAAAACCCCTTCTTACATGAAGGGGTTTTAAGTCGGCGGAGCCGATTATTATTTCAACTTACCGTTTGCCTTAGCGTTGTCCACAAAGGCGTTGATCTTAGCAGCGGGGGAGAGGAGACCGGAGAGGGACTCGTCGTAGTTTAAGGTATCGATGATCAGCGAGACGAACTTGGTCATATTGACCTCGCCGTACCAGGGACGATTGCGGACCTCGTCGCTGCGGTAGTTCAGGTTGGTGGTGAAGATCTTGGTGATCAGACCCTTTTCGTAAGCCTTGTCCATATTCTCCAGACCGTTGCAGAAGAGACCGAAGGTAGCGAAGGTGAAGATGCGCTTGGCACCGCGTTCCTTCAGCTTCTCGGCAACCTCAATGACAGAGTCGCCGGAGGAGATCATATCGTCCACGATAATGACGTCCTTGCCCTTGACGCTCTTTCCCAGGTATTCGTGAGCCTCGATGGGGTTTCTGCCGTTGATAATGACCGAATAGTTGCGGCGCTTGTAGAACATACCCAGATCCAGCTTCAGGACGGAGGAGTAGTACATCGCGCGTCCCATACCGCCCTCGTCGGGGGATACGATGGCAAGATTGTTCAGGTCGATGTCGTCAACGGTGTTGATGAATGCCTTGATCATCTGGTAGGTGCAACGGACGTTCTCAAAACCGTGAAGGGGAATGGCATTCTGTACGCGGGGATCGTGGGCATCGAAGGTGATGATATTGGTAACGCCCATGCTCACCAGCTCTTGCAGAGCATACGCGCAGTCCAGAGACTCGCGGGAGCTTCTCTTATGCTGTCTGCCCTCGTAGAGCATCGGCATAATGACGGTGATTCTGCGAGCTTTGCCGCCGATGGCACCGATAATGCGCTTTAGGTCGGCAAAATGATCGTCGGGGCTCATGGGTACGGTCATACCGTACATTTTGTAGGTGGCGCCGTAGTTGAATACGTCGCAGATGATGTAAACGTCGTGTCCGCGGAGCGACTCGTGCAAAAGACCCTTTGCCTCACCGCTGCCGAAGCGGGGGCATTCGCAGTCTACCACAAAGCCCTCGGTGGAGCCTCTCCAAGACTTCAAATAGTTGTTGACCTGTGCGGTGAAATCCTCGCATCCCTTCATGCCGATGACGCTGAGCTCGCCGAATAAATCCTTCATACTGTTGTACCTTCCCTTTCGAAGTCCGGGCAGTCCTGCCCCCGAACCGCATATGATACCTTATTATAACACATTTTTTATCTTTTGTGAACGGGTTTTGACAAAAAAATTGCAAATTATAAATTTTGTAAAGAAATACAAAAAAGCAGTTGCGCGCAAGTCCAAAAAGAGGTATAATGATAACAGAATTATTACATCTGACGAGGTCATGCTATGAAAATCGTGTTCACCGACAGCGGAACGGTCTTTTCTGCCGCCGATATTGACGTTGCCGCATACCTTGCCCCCTTCGGCGAGGTGACTTTCTACGAGGACAACGATCCTGCCCTCACCGCCCAGCGGATCAAGGATGCCGATGCGGTGCTTTGCAACAAGACCGTCCTGGGCAAAGCGGAAATAGACGCCGCGCCGAATCTGCGCTACATCGGGCTCTTCGCCACCGGCTATAACAACATCGACACTGTCTACGCACGGGGAAAAGGCATCGATGTCTGCAATGCCGGCGAATACTCCACCATGGCGGTGGCACAGCACACCTTCGCCCTAATGTTGGAGCTTGCGGACAAGGTTGGCAAATATAACGCCTTCGTGCAGGAGGGCGGCTGGAAGCGGTCTCGCTTCTTCTCGATCTTCGAATACCCCACTTGCGAGCTGTACGGGAAGACGTTGGGCATCGTGGGCTACGGTTCCATCGGACGTGCGGTGGCGAACATCGCGCTGGCGTTCGGAATGCGGGTGCTGGTATATACCCGCACGCCGAAAGAGGATGCTCGGGTCACCTTCACCGATCTGCCGACGCTTCTTGCAAAATCGGATTTCGTCTCCTGTCACACGCCGTTGACACCCGATACGGCGGGAATGTTCGATTCCAACGCTTTTGCAACGATGAAAAAGGGTGCGTGCTTTATCAACACCTCCCGCGGCGGCGTGGTAGAAGAGGACGCGCTCGCCCGGGCGGTGCAGAGCGGATACCTCTCCGGTGCCGCCGTGGACGTGGTGGTAAGGGAGCCGATGGCGGAGGATTGTGCGCTCTGCGGAGTCGAGAACATCCTTATCACCCCTCATGTGGCATGGGCACCGCTGGAGACGCGCCTACGTCTGCTGGACATTGTCTGCTCCAATCTGCGGGCGTGGATCGAGGGCGATCCGCGTAACGTGGTGAACTGAGGAATGCTTCTCGTAGTTTAGGAAAATTATACCATATCGAAAAACGGCAGGGCTTTTGCCCTGCCGTTTCGGCTTGCGAGGCGCAGTTTTACGGTTTTGCTACCTCCCGCCCGTCGGCATGGAGCGTGAGGGTCAACAGAGGATGCTCAAAGCGAAGCGGCAGACCGTCCGCGCTGCTGAGATAGACCGTCACGTCTCCAGCAAAGGTCAGTACGTTCAGACCTTCGCCCGCGTTTTCCTCAAGCTCTGCAGAGAGCAGATCGGATTCCTTGAGCTCAAACAGTCCGAAGACTGTCTCCACGGTAGGATTGCCCGCCACCGGCAGAACGGTGTCCTCGCAGATAAAGCTGTACGCGCCTGCCGCGTCCCGGATGTAGCGGCATCCGCTCAGCGTTTCGGGGGACAGGAAGAGCAGCTCGCGGCTGCCGTCGGTGTGCAGACTGATCTGCAGGGTGTAGTCTCCGTCCTCCAGCTTGCATACGCCCGTGAAAACGCACTCCTGCTCCTGATAGGACAGCGAGTCGTCGGGATCCCCACCGCAAGAGGGAAGTGCTGCCAGCAATACCGCCGTCAGCAGTATTGTGATCCAGATACGAAGGATCTTCATATATATTCCGCCTTTCCGTCTGATCTCTATACTGTATGCTCCCGCATTCGCTTCCATACCTCCCGGGCCAATTTTTGTCCGCTGTGTTACAGGACTTGACAAGCCGTTGGATTTGTGCTAAACTGAGGGCGTATCGCCCTGACAAGGGCAACAGAAAGGCGTATTTATGAAGATCATTATCGTTGGAAACGGCAAGACAGGTTTCTATCTGGCGGATCAGCTCTCCCGGGACGGTCACGACGTTACTGTGGTGGATAAGGATCCCGCACAGCTGAGAAAGAGTCAAAATACACAGGATGTTATCACCTATACCGGTGACGCTGTGGATGCACAGATCCTGCAGGAGGCGGGGGTCGGCAGTGCCAATCTGCTGATCGCGCTTACTTCCTCAGACGAGATCAATCTGCTCTGCTGTATGCTGGCACGGGAGCTGGGCACCCCGCACACCATCGCACGCGTCCGCGATCCAAAGCTTCTGCGGGGACTTTCGGTGATGTGGAATACGCTGGGGCTTTCGCTGTCGGTGAACCCTGAGCTGGAAGCCGCTACCGAGATCTCTCGTCAACTGATCCTGCCCGCCGACGTTAAGGTGGATTTCTTCGCCAAAGGACGGGTGGAGATGGTGGAATACACCATTCCCGAGGGTTCGCCGCTGTGCGGCATCCGCCTGCCTCAGCTGACGCAAAAGCTGAAGATGCAGATCCTGGTCTGTGCGGCAGTCCGCGGAGGCGACGTACTGATCCCTGACGGCTCTTATACGATTACCGCCGGCGATCGGATCGGTATTGCCGGTAGCCCTGCCGAGATTGCGAAATTCTTCCGTTTGATCGATCCTGCCCGTAAAAAGGCCAAGACCGTGGTCCTCGTAGGCGGCAGCACTGTCAGTTACTATCTTGCTCGCCTGCTTCATGAGAACAATCTGCGGGTCTGCATCGTGGAAAAGGACAAGGAGCGCGCCGAATATCTGGCAGACGTCCTCCCTCGTGCCGATGTTACCTGGGGCGACGGCTCCGACGAGGAGATACTCCGCGAGGAGGGTCTGGACGGTGCGGACGCCCTGGTGGCGCTGACCGCAATGGACCAGGAGAATATCGTTATCTCCATGAGCGCGCAGGCGAGAGGCGTGGCAAAGGTCATCACCAAAATCGATCACACCCAGCTTTCGGGTATTATATCAAAGGTAAACATCCGCAATGTGGTGACTCCGCATCTGATTGCGGCGGCGCAGGTACAGCGTTATGTCCGCGCAATGCAATCCTCGCTGGGCAGTAATGTGGAAGCTCTTTCTTCCATTATGGACGGCAGAGCCGAGGCGTTGGAATTCAAGGTCACCGAAGCCTTCCGCGGCATTGGTGTTCCGCTAAGAGAGCTTCGCCCCAAGAAGGGCTACCTGATCGCCTGTGTTATCCGCAAACGGCAGACCATCTTCCCGCGCGGCGAAGACGTCATTCAACCGGGAGACAGCGTGATCGTGGTCACAACTCACGTTGGACTGAATAATCTCAGCGATATTATGTCGTAACGATTGTAATTTTTTTCGAAGGGATCTGTTTTCTTGAACTTTCCGCTGGTTTTTAGAATGGTAGGTTGGGTACTGGTGGCGCTTGCCGCTCTGCTTCTTCTGCCGATGATTTTTGCGGTCTGCTACGGTGAGAGCATTCTTCCGTATCTCTATACCATCCTGATCTCGGGGGCTTTGGGCGGACTTGCCGTCCTTCTGATCCGTCCCCGCAAAAAAGCGCTCTACGCCAGAGAAGGCTATCTGACTGTAGCGCTGACCTGGATCGTGGTTTCGCTGGTTGGCTGTCTGCCCTTCATCTTCAGCGGAGCGATCCCCCGCTTTGCCGACGCCATCTTTGAGACGGTCTCGGGCTTTACCACCACCGGCTCCACCGTCCTCTCCAATGTGGAGATCCTGCCCAAGGGGATCCTCTTCTGGCGCAGCTTCACCCACTGGATCGGCGGCATGGGCGTTATCGTCTTCATTATGGCGATCCTGCCCTCCGCAGGAAGCGGATCGGTGCATATCATGAAGGCGGAAGTCCCCGGAACCTCCTTCGGTAAGATGGCACCTAAGCTGAAGGTTACCGCCAAGTGGCTCTACTACATCTACATCGCTCTTACCGTCATTATGGTTGGCTTCCTGCTGGGCGGCGGAATGTCGCTCTTCGACTCGCTGGTCCACGCCTTCGGAACGGCAGGCACCGGCGGCTTCTCGGTCTATAACGCCAGCATCGGTCACTACGGCAATCTCTACTTTGAGATCGTCATCACCGTGTTTATGCTGCTGTTCGGCGTCAATTTTAACGTCTTCTTCCTGTTGCTTCTGCGCGACTTCAAATCCGTGTTGAAAAGCGACGAAATGTGGACCTATTTCGGTATCGTGGCGGGCGCATCCCTCTTGATCGCCGCCAATATCGTCTCGCTCTATAACAATTTTGCCGAAGCCCTGCGTTATTCCTCCTTCCAGGTAGCGTCTATCATCACCACCTCCGGTTACGCTACTGCCGATTACTGTCAGTGGCCCATGTTCTCGCAGGTCATTCTCGTCCTGCTGATCTTTTGCGGTGCCTGCGGCGGCTCAACGGGCGGCGGCTTTAAGGTCACCCGGATCCTGCTGGTGTTCAAGAAGCTTCGACGGGATCTGCATCAGATGGTGCATCCCCGCTCGGTGAAAGCCATCCGCCTCAACGGCAAGCAGGTGGAGGAATCCACCCTGAACGATCTTTCAGCGTACACGATGGCGTACTTTGCCCTGGCTGCCGTTGGACTTCTGCTGGTCTCGCTGGATAATGTGGATTTTTCCAGCGCTTTCGGCGCGATGGCGACCTGTCTCAATAACGTCGGTCCCGGTCTGGGGCTGACCGGTCCTACCGGCAACTTCGGCTTCTTTGCGGACTCAACGAAATACATTCTCTCCGTTCTGATGCTCTTCGGCAGACTGGAGATCTTCCCGCTGCTTCTGACCTTCTGCCCGGTATTGTACCGCAACAAATAAGCATTCCCAAGTCACCCCGACCCTGTTGGACGTCGGGGTGACTGTGTTCGTCATCCTGCCTAAAAACTCATTTTCGCTTTTGTTAAAAACAGAGAATTTGTTTGTGCAATTTCCTTTTGGTGCAAATAATTCTTGACTTTTTTGTGAACGTGGTGTACAATAATTATGAATCGGCAGAGTCTCGCAGCGACTTTGTCAAAATATCAGGAGGATATTATGAAAAAGATTATCACAACTCTTCTCGCGCTGGCGATGGTTGTAGGTCTGGTTCCTGCGTTTGCAGTTTCTGCCGCAGAAGCAGCTCCCGAGATCACCCTTGACGGCAACGTTTCCGAATGGGCAGGTCTGGATACTATCGTCACCACTCTTGACAGCGGTGCGAAGTACACCTACTACGGTGTTGTAAACGAAGAAGGCCTGTACGTGGCAGTTGACGCATACACCACCGGCTTTGATGCCAGTGCTGACGGCGACTGGTGGAACAGCCCTAACCTTGAGTTTTTCGTAGGTCCGTATACCGGCGACCAGAACCAGAGATGGGTCAGCCTCACCAACAAAGAGGGCGGCTTGCGCAAGGAAGGCAACGTAACCGACGCGGCTGCTACTTTCGAGACCGTTGAAGGTTCCGCTCCCAACCACTTCGTGATCGAGGCGTACATCGACAGAGCACAGCTGGAGGACAGCTGGTTCTATGCAGACGGCTCCACCCGCGTTGGTATGGCTGTTGACACCAACAACTCTCCCGATGGCAAGGGCGCTTATATCACCCCTGCAGGAACTCACGAGAGAAACAACAGAACCCTTGTTACCTCTACCGGCGTTTACGCTTGCTCTGAGACCGGTAACATCTCTGCTACCTACTACAAGGCTCCTACTGTTGACTATGTAGGCACCATCGTTCAGGATACTTACGAAGCAAGAGTGAGCTTCGACGGCAACGAGAAATTCGATGCAACTATCGAAACCCTGATCGACGGCTCTTTGCTGATGTCTGAAGAGAAGGTTACTTCTGTATCCGTCACCAATAACTTCGGCGATTGGTACATCTTCAAATGGACCGGTACCATGACCGCTAAGGAAGCAGGCGAGTACACTCTGATCGGTCGCAAGATTGACAACGGCTTCACTATGTTCGTAGACGGCGAAAAGGTTTACGAGTATTGGGGCGCATCTCACTGGTTCGACGGTGCTAATGACCGTCTGGTTTCCAACGACTCCACCTTCACTCTGGCGGCTAACGAGACCGTAGACGTTGAGATCTACTTCCTCGAGCTGGGCGGCGGCGACGCTCTCGAGATCTTCGCTACCACCACTCCTGACGACGCCAACTCCGGCTCCAACATCAACGACGCATTCACCTTTGATCTGACCAAGCAGTACTACTCCACCGATAAAGGCAAATGGGCTAACGATATGGTAGGCCGCGGTACCGGCGGAAACGGCTCTCAGTGCATTGAAGAGAACTTTAAGTTTGACTCTTCCATCGACAAACTGTTGGAGCTTATGGTAAAAGGCGATACCAAGAATGTTGCAACTCTCGAGGCTGCTCTGATTAACGAAGACGGCTATGTGATCGAGTACTCCGGCTGGCTGGTTCCCGAAGTTTCCGGCGAATACACCTTCGGCGCATACGACGTTGACAACGGCTTTATGATGGAGATCGGCGGTGAGCGTGTGTACGAAATGTGGGCAGGTTACTCTTGGAACGATGGAGAACAGGACGGCAGAGCGCACGGCAACACCTACACCGAGACCATTGAATTGGAAGCCGGCAAGGCGTATCCCTTCACTGCATACTTCCTGGAAACCGACGGCGGTCAGGTTCTGAATATGAACTGCTCCGTTTACGGTGGTGACAAGATGTCCTTGAATCACGCATTCGTATTCTATGCAGAGGATCCCACTCCCGAGCAGCCTGAGCAGCCTGAGCAGCCCGAGCAGCCCGAGTCTCCCAAGACCGGCGACGCTACCGTTTACTCCGTAGTAGCTGCTGTTGCAGTTCTGTCTTTGGGCGCAGTAGTCGTTTCCAAGAAGCGCAGAATCGCTGAATAAGCAAATTTATACCTCTCTGCTGTCATAGCTGCGAATACTTAGCAGAGAAATCACAAAAATCTCCCTCCGATTGGAGGGAGATTTTTGATTGTAGAAAAATGTTTGTTCGTTTTGTCAAAAACAGAGTGAGTGGTTTGGTGAAAACGTAGAAAATTTAAATTGACGGGAAAAAGTTGCGCAAAAATATTGACTTTTTTGTGAACATAAGATAGAATAATTGTAAACAGGGGAATTTTGCTCCGTGCAATCTAATCTATGGAGGTTAATCCTATGAAAAGAATCATTTCCATCCTTCTTGTTTTCGTAATGGCACTATGCTGGCTTCCCGCTATGGCGGTTTCTGCTGACGAGACTCCTTCCATCACCGTTGACGGCGACCTGTCCGATTGGGAAGGCTTGCCCACTCTTTCGGTTGTCGGCTCTGGCGACTGGGAAGGCAAAAAGGTCACCATTTACGGCATTTTGGGTGAAGACGGCCTTTACCTTGCCGCCGACGCGTATCACGGTCAGTTTATTAACGACGGCCCCTCGTGGCATGAAAGCACCAACTTTGAGTTCTTTATCAACAAGAACGGCAACGGCGACAATCAGTGCTGGGTTTCCGCTCAGGGTATGAGTGATACCAATACCGAGCCCGCTAAGAGCCACGATAAGATGGTTGCTAAGATGACCAACGAAAAGGTCGGCGATCTGAACCACACTACCGTAGAAGTTTACATGGCATATGCTGATTTCGACTTCCTGACCGTTACCGACGGTCATCTGCGCGTGGGCGTTGCTTGGAAGACTCTCGGTGATATCTGCAACAACGGCGAAGCTGCAGGCGGCGGCAACGACGTATACTGGGTACCCAAGCTGACCTGGCCCAGCAATGCAGATAAAGCGTTTGTAACCGCAAACGGTATCTTCGACAGAAACGGCGAGCCTGCGCCCTGCACCCACGAGAACACCGAGGTTGTAGGTGCAAAGGAAGCAACCGAGACCGAAGAAGGCTATACCGGAGATACCAAGTGCAAGGATTGCGGCGAGACTGTTGCTGTCGGCGAGGCGATTCCTGTAAAGACCCCCGAGCCTGCTCCCAAGACCGGCGACGTGCTGAATGTGGCGCTGGTGCTGTCCCTGATCGCGCTGGTGCTGTCTGTCTCTCTCGTCTTCAAGAAGCGCACCATCCACGAATAAACGAAACAAGTCAGATCTGCTGTTGTTTGCAAAAATACAATAGGTCTCACACAAACTCTCCTCCAATCGGGGGAGAGTTTTCATTATATCCGAGACACAGCAGAGAACGCGCCTTATTCAAATAGTTCGGTAGAATTGCCAAAAGAGACGTCTTCTTTTTGGGCAAAACATAGAAACGCATGATAACGGAAGCGTCTCAGCGAGAGAATATTGACATCCGCACGGATATGATGTATAATAATATCAATCAGGCACGGTCAGCGCAGACTTTGCCGACTATTTTCAGGAGGAAATTATGAAAAAGACACTTGCAACAATTCTTGCAACTGCTACGATGCTGTCTATGGCTTCCGCCTTTTCAGTCAACGCAGCAGAAACCGCTACTACTGTTGACGGTCTGTCCCAGACCTCATACCAGTTGGTGGCCAATACCGCAGCTTGGGACGACGCTTATAAAAAGATCTTCGGCAATGACGGTGACGGCGAAATGGCCGATTACAGAAATATGCACCGTTTCGACCAGACTATCGACGAGCTGATGTACTGGTCCCGCAAGACTAATGAAGAAGCGGTGAAGACCACTACCTTCCAGCTGGACGGCGACAGCTTGGTAACCGGCACTCTGGGCGCTCCCAACGGTAATAACTATATGTTGAACTGGACCGGTACTATGACCGCTTCCAGGGACTTGACCTTCACTCTGGTTGCCAACAAGATCGATAACGGCTTTGTGTTCGAAATGGACGACACCCGTTACTACGAATGGTGGGGCTCCTCTCACTGGCTGAAAGCCGAGGCTGCCGATCTTGCCAGCGATCTGGGTTCGATCACTGTAAAAGCAGGCGAGTCCTATGACGTGAACATCTGGTTCCTGGAGCTCACCGGCGGTGACGCTCTGGAAATCGGCGGCTACGTGGGTGACTCTACCGAGTTCAAATCTCTGGCAGAACTGGGTCTGACCTTTGATCTGTCCGTAGACTGCTACCACAACAAGGCCGACCGTTGGGGCGATCCCGGCAACACTAACCATCCTTACGTAAAGGTATTTGCGGCTGCAGGCGACGATCTTGAGGGCGGCGACAACTCTCAGTGCGGCGATAATACCGCTTACTACGACGAGACCATCGAAGGTCTGCTGGCTACTTCTCAGCAGATCGGCGGTACTGTTGTGACTCCCACCATCACTCCCTGGACTCCTGCTCCCGCAGACGAATCCTACATCAACCTGTACGAAGGTACCTTCACCGTTGCCGAGACCGGTTACTACCTGTTTGGTACCACCAAGGTTGACAACGGTCTGATGATCCAGATCGACGATACCCGCGTATACGAGCTGTGGGCAGAGCGCACCTACAACAATGCATCCGAGACCTGGTACACCTCTTCCATCAAGCTGGAAGCAGGCAAGACCTACACCATCACCGCTGCCTACATGGAGCGTGACGGCGGCGACGCTGTAAAGCCTGTGGTCAAGTATTCCGCTACCGAGGATTTCACCGGTGCTACCGCAAAGGCCATTGAACAGGTTCTCGCATTCAAGACCACTGTTCCCACCGACACCGATATGCTGGCTCCCGATGTTGCGGCTACCATCGCAGCTGACGGCACTCTCCTGACCGACAAGATCGACCAAGCTACCATCGCAGTCAACAAGGGTATGTGGCCCGACGGCGCTGTTACCAATCTGTTCGACGGCAAGAAAGATACCAAGATGGGCGGCAACGGCATCACCGCTTTCGTAACCTGGCAGACCACCGAGCCTACCACTATTACCAACTATGCGATCACCACTGCATGGGAAGACAGCTTCGATTACTGCCGTGTTCCCGCATCCTGGACTCTGCTGGGCTCCAACGACGGCAAGACCTATACTATCATCGACGACGTTGACCGCGGTATGGGTGGTATGGGCTGTGTGAATAACGGCACCGCTATGTACGAGGTTGACGAGCCTGCAGCATACACCTACTACCGTTGGGAAGTAAACTGTGCAAACTGGGGCGGCGGAGCTGTATCTGCTGCAGAGCTGGAGCTCTATAACTATGACGGTCAGCCCACCGATCCTGTAGATCCCCCAGCAACCGAGGATCCTACCGATCCTACCGATCCTGTAGATCCCCCTGCAACCGAGGATCCCACCGATCCCACCGATCCTGTGGATCCTCCTGCAACCGAGGATCCCACCGATCCCGTGGTGACCGATGAGCCCGCGACCACTACCACTAAGGCTCCCGTAACCACCAAGGCACCCACCGTAACCAACGGTGCATCCGATAACGATACCGGTACCACCGACGACTCTGCAGAAGAGGACGGCTCCGTGCTGCCTATCGTGATTGGCGTAGCTGCCGCTGTGGTGGTTATCGCCGTGATCGCGGTAGTTGTGATCAAGAAGAAAAAGCAGTAAGTGAAAATATCCTCTCCAAATGGAGAGGATATTTTGCGTGATACTATGGTTCCTCCGCCTCATGTGCCTTGAACCCCTCGCCCAGCACCTCACTGGCAGGGCTGACGATTAGGAATGCGGATGCGTCCTCCGCTTTGACGATGTCGCGTATCCTGGGTGAAAGTTGCCTGCGCGCCACGCAGAGCAGAACCCGTTTGGGAGCACCGGTGTACGCACCTTCGCCCTGCAGATAGGTAACGCCCAGATCGACCTCGTCCATGATCCGTTTTGCGATCTCGTGGGGACGCTGGGTGACGATATAGAAGAGCGTACCGCCCTCAGCGCCGTACAACACCTTGTCAATCAACACGCTGGCGACCACCAATGCTACCGCGGCGTACAGTGCAGGCTCCACGCCGCCCATCACGGGGATGGTCAACACCACAACAGCGGCATCGATCGCCATGAAGATCGCGCCCATTCGCAGATGACGGTATTTTCTGCGAAGGAGCTTGACTACGATGTCCGCCCCTCCCGTAGTACCGCCGCTACGGAAAACGATGCCCATGCCGATGGACAGTCCCGCACCTCCGGCAAGCGCTGCCAGCAGGGTATTATCGGTCAGCTGAGGCTGATCCGCCATCAGCCTCGCGATCACGTCTACCATCAGCGAAGAAGCGACGGTGGTATATACCGTCGACAGCAGAAATCTGCGTCCGAACACGATCGATCCGATGATCAACAGCGGTATGTTGAGCAGTAGGATCCATGTGCCCGTCTCTAAAACAGGCGCGATGCGGCTGAGCATGATGGCAATACCGCCTATGCCTCCCGGAGCAAGGCCGTGAGGATCCAGAAACAGCGAGATCCCTGCCGAATACACCGCCGCCCCCGCAGTAAGTCCGATGGTTTTTTTGAGCATAATGTTTCTTGGGGGAACCTTTTGAAAAAGGTTCCCCCAAACCCCTTCTAAAACTTTTATGAAGCCGGGCAAATACTTGCCCGGCAGATTGTGATTATTATCAGTATGTGCAATTTATAAAAGAATATCAAAGAAGATCCCCTGCCCGACGAGTATTCGTCGGGCAGGGGATCTTCTGATCCAAACTTTTTTTCAAGAAAGTTTAGCGGGGGACAGAGCCCCAAATGCATTCAATTCTCCTTAGGCGTAATGCGGGGTACCCAAGGGCAGGGGAGGTCGGGGGTGCGGTAGGTGGGTGCCGCCCATTTTACGGCGTTGCGGATAACGGTCTGCACATCGGGGATGTAGTAGGTGGGGTAGGTTTCGTGACCGGGCTGGAAGTAGAAGATCTTGCCGTGGCCGCGCTGATAGATACAGCCGGAGCGGAATACCTCGCCGCTGTCGTACCAACCGATCATCAGGAGCTTGTCGGGTTCGGGAATACCGAAGGGCTCGGTGTACATCTCCTCGTGAGGGATCTCGATGTAGCGGTCGAGACCTGCCACGATGGGGTGGGAGGGATCGCAGATCCACAGGCGGCAGAAATCGCCGTCCTCACGCCAGTTCACGTTGCAGGTGGTGCCCATCAGCAGTTTGAAGGGCTTGGAGTGGTGGCCGGAGTGCAGGACTACAAATCCCATCCCCTTCAGCACGCTCTCCTGTACGCGGTGGGCGACCTCATCGGGTACCATGTGATGTGCCACGTGTCCCCACCAAATGAGGACGTCGGTGTCGTCCAACACGTCCTGGGTCAGACCGCACTCGGGATCGTCCAGGGTCACGGTGCGCACCGAGATCTCGTCGGAGCGAAGAAAACCCGCGATCGCGGCATGCATACCGCTCGGGTAGATCTTCTTGACATTCTCGTCGTTCTTTTCGTGGACGAATTCGTTGAAAATCGTTACTTTGATCATAATTATCCTCCTGCCGCAGCAGCGACGTTGCCGCAAATCTCGCACACGGCAACCAATCATAGTGCTTTTATTGTAGCATATTTTTCACAATCTGTCAAGTGCGCAAAAAAATATCTTGCAATCGACGCCGATCTGTGCTATAATAGTTATATCTTGATTTTTCTACCTGAAAAGGAGCGATATACATGATCAAACTCACCAAGAACGGCGTTTTCTACGAAAACGGCACCATTTCGGACAAGTCCAATTTATCCGCATCCGACGCCAAGAAGAACACTATGGCGTACTCTATCCTCACTTCCCACAACACCTCGGGAAATGACGACAGACTGAAGATCAAATTCGACGCAATGGCGTCCCACGATATCACCTACGTTGGTATCATCCAGACTGCCCGCGCGTCGGGTCTGAAGGAATTTCCCCTCCCCTACGTCCTGACCAACTGTCACAACTCCCTCTGTGCCGTTGGCGGAACCATCAACGAGGATGACCATATGTTTGGTCTTTCCGCTGCGGAGAAGTACGGCGGCATCTTTGTGCCTCCCCATCAGGCGGTCATCCACTCTTATATGCGCGAATCCTTCGCAGGCTGCGGCAAGATGCTGCTGGGCTCCGACTCCCACACCCGCTACGGTGCCATCGGCACTATGGCGATCGGCGAGGGCGGTCCCGAGCTGGTAAAGCAACTGCTGGGCAGAACCTACGACATCGCTTACCCCGACGTCATCGCGGTCAAGCTGAGCGGCAAGCCCCGGATCGGCGTGGGACCCCAGGACGTTGCCATCGCGCTGATCGGTGCGGTCTTCGCATCCGGCTTTGTGAAGAATAAGGTGCTGGAGTTCATCGGCGAGGGCGTACATAACCTGCCTATGGAGTTCCGTAACGGCATCGACGTGATGACCACCGAGACCACCTGTCTCTCCTCCATCTGGGAGACCGACGAGGCGACCGAGGCGTACCTCGCCCTCCACGGCAGAGCGGCAGACTACAAGAAGCTCTCCCCCACCTCCCCCGCCTACTACGACGGCATGGTGGAAATCGATCTCGACAAGGTAGAGCCCATGATTGCGCTCCCCTTCCACCCCTCCAACGCATACACCATCAAGGAATTTTTGAAAAACGCTCCTGAGCTGCTGGCAAAGTGCGAGGCAGACGCGGTGAATCAGCTGGGCATCCCCGAGGGACGGCTGAACCTGCAGTCCAAGTTCGTGGACGGCAAGTTCTACGTAGATCAGGGTGTCATCGCAGGCTGTGCGGGCGGTACCTTCGATAACCTCATCGCCGCCGCCGACATTCTTCGCGGCGCATCCACCGGCGCGGGCAGATTCTCGCTGTCTGTTTACCCCGCTTCTCAGCCCGTGATGCTGGAGCTGATCCGTGCGGGAGCCGCGGCAGATCTGATCTCTGCAGGCGCGACCCTCCGCTCGGCGTTCTGCGGTCCCTGCTTCGGCGCAGGCGACGTTCCCGCCAACGGCGGTCTGTCCATCCGGCACTCCACCCGTAACTTCCCCAACCGCGAAGGCTCCAAGCCCGGCGACAACCAGATCGCGGCAGTTGCCCTCATGGACTCCCGCTCCATCGCCGCCACCGCAGCAAACGGCGGCGTGCTGACCCCCGCCACCGAGCTGGACGTTTCCTACACCACTCCCTGCTACAACTTTGACAAGACCGTTTACGACAATCGCGTTTACAACGGCTATGGCAAAGCCAAGCCCGAGACCGAGCTGGTCTTCGGTCCCAACATCGCCGACTGGCCCAAGATGAACGCTCCCGCCGACAATCTGCTTCTGAAAGCGGTGACCATCATCAACGACCCCGTCACCACCACCGACGAACTGATCCCCTCGGGCGACACCTCCTCCTACCGTTCTAATCCCGAGAAGCTGTCCTCTTTTGCGCTGTCGAGAAAGGATCCCGCATACGTGGGCAAGGCGAAGGCAGTCCGCACCGCCGAGGCCGACCGTCTCGCCGGCAAGCACATTGCCGAACTGGACGAGGTTTACGCCGCCGTTGCCACCGTCAGCAATGCCCCCGCCGACTCCATCATGCTGGGCTCGGTGGTCTGCGCGCTGAAGCCCGGTGACGGCTCTGCCCGTGAGCAGGCGGCATCCTGTCAGCGTGTGCTGGGCGGTCTTGCCAACATCGCGCAGGAGTACGCCACCAAGCGTTACCGCTCCAACCTGATCAACTGGGGTATGCTCCCCTTGACCTACAAGGGTGATCTTCCCGTGGCGGTAGACGACTACATTTTCATCCCGAACATCCGCGAGCTCCTCGCCTCCGATGCCGTAGAAGTCCCCGCCTACATCATCCACGACGGCGCAGCCGCCCCCTTCACCTTCCTGCTGGAAGCCCTCCCCGCCGGCGACCGCCAGATCCTCCTGGACGGCTGTCTGATGAATTATTATCGGAATAATTGACCAAGGGCTCTGCCCTTGGAACCCCACCCATGCAATTCGGCAAAGCCGAATTGCCGGAGTTGCCTCGTTGAGGCAACTCCATCCCTTCTTTGAAAAAGGGTTCTGGACTCCGAAAACTTTATGAAAACGCCGACGAGTACTCGTCGGCGTTCGAATTGTAAGCAAACCGCCTTGCAAATATTTGCAAGGCGGTTTGTATATTCATACAGTCAATTCTTCTTCATCAATTAACCACATAATGCTTACACGAAGTACTTTGGACAACACTTTCAATTCGTAATCTGTAACAAAACGCGTTCCAGCTTCTATACGGCTCACACTATCTCGTTCGATAATGACATTTTCAACCTGTAATTTAGCAGCAAGGTCGCTCTGAGACATTTTACGCATTTGGCGTGCCAATCTGACTCGTTCTCCGCAAATATTCTTCTTACCATTATAATCATAGATCTTCATTCATCTACCCCACAATATTTTGTGTTAATATTCAACATTATGCTTGACTTTAGCACATTTTTGTGCTATAATTGTGTTAAAGATCAGCAGCGCGGATCAAAATTTAAGAAAGGGAGATCTTTATGAAGGTATTATTGCGATTTTTGGGCGTTATACTGCTTGTGGGTGGTATTTTTATCGCCTCTATGGCAGGAAACATCGAAGAAGCAACTCAGCCGCAGAGTGTTCAAATGGGTGCGGTGATTGACGGCGAATATGTCATAACCGACACGGGTTATATCGGAGGAAACGAAAAAGGTGAAGATGTGGCTGAAATGTGCTCAGTAATCGGTGTCGCGGCTATCTTGATAGGAGCAGTAGCATTAATCGGTTCATTCTTTGTCAAACCATCTTAAACATAATGAGAAAATACGCATTTTATTATGGAGGAAAATGTAAATGGATATTGAAAATATCACAACCGATGACTTAACGATTTTTTTGGGAGTTCTGTTTGGGATTGCGATTCTATCGGGATTATTCGCACTAATTGCAATCAGTTATAGAAATAGCGAGAATGCCAAACAGCCTATCCAAACAGCAGAAGCCAAGCTGTTGGAAAAACAAAAAATAACCGATGAATTATTCGGCCCAATTGAAATGTATTTTGTTTTTGAAACCTCTCATGGTGAACGCCTTCGCTTGATGGCTAAATCGAACAACACGTGGGTACCGGGGGATATTGGCAACCTTACATGGCAAGGGAATAAAGTTATTTCATTTGGAAAATAAAGGGATAATATTAATTTTTGAAATTATAAAGCTGTGTGCAACCGATGTACTCTTAGTTTTTCAACAAACTAAGGAGATGTCAAATGACTGTAAAATCCCAGGAGAAGTGCCTGGGTAACATTGTATCGGAAGATTAGTAAAATTCACGTCTTTTTTGGGGGGGATTATGTATGAAAAGAGTTTTATTTTGTTTATTAATGGTATGTATGATTTTACCTTCATGCCAAAGCGAGACCACTTCTGACGAGATCGCTTATGACCACGTCTGCAGAATTATAAAATACAAATGGAGTGAAAATTCGCAGGCAAAAGCTTATTTAACATACAACGAATGGAATAAAGAATTAGATTGTTCCGGTACTTGGTATCCAAACTGCACGTATAGTCGTGCATATAAGACGTTAGGTGCGTTGAGTCCAATTACAATATCAAATTTTACTTGGCAAACATTTGATGTTGAAGTCTCGAATATAGAGATTTTAGAAGGACGCATAGATACTAATCGCAGTTCTTGCTTTACTTTTATCGAAGAAGACAGTCAAGGCAATTTAATATACCAAAACTCTATGGGCGATCGTATTGAATTCAGCCACAGTGGGGTAACCGGTTGTCATATTTGTGCGACGTACTATATTAATGATTCTGTTTTGGCAATGGTAGACATATTCCCTTATTAAATAAAATAAGCCGTAAAAAAGAAATCGCCGCATAAGGGCTATAAGAAAAGAAAATTAAAGAAAAAGCCACTGCAAAAGATGAAATGTTCACTTTAGCAATGACTTTTCGGTAATTTTAAGGTTCCCTCTGAGTTGGAAAAAACTTGTTTTACAGCCCCATCATCTTACTATCAGTCTCTCGACACGCCAGCCAAGGTGGATGAGGGAAAGAGTCTGAAACATTCGGCGTCTGAGATGGTTTCTTCTCCCCTTCTCAGATTACAATTTCGACGCAGGCGAAATTGCTTCCTTGGATTTCTAAGGATTTTCACAGAGCGATCCCTTTGCAAACGGGACAGTCGAGGACGCCTGTCCCTACAAGTTGGAGGGAATAGATTTCAAAAAATCAAGCCCCGCAAGTATTTGCGGGGCTTTTCAAAAGTTCTTGGAGATTCCAAAGAACCTTTTTACAAGAAGGTTCTTTGGCGGAGTGTGGGGCAGCGCCCCACGATTCAAACGCGCTTGCAAAGATAATAGTGCCGATGATCGCTCTCGTCGGCGGGCTTTCCCGACAGATCGCCCAGATGGGACAGCACCTCAAATCCGCAATCCTGCAAAGCCTTGCGGATGAAGTCGGCAGAGTAGCACCGCTCGGTCTGCTCCTCGTCGGTGCGGCGCCAAAGACCGTTTTTCTGCTTTTCGAAAAAAGTGAGGCAGAAGGTGCAAAGCTGCGTTTCGGGATCAAAATCGTTCTCCCAACCGCAGAACACGCCCTCGTCCTCCATAACATAGCTATTATCGCCGTACACTTCCGCGAATTTTTGGGGAGTGTTCACATCGAAGAAAAGCAGTCCGCCCGGCTCAATGTAGTTGTGTAGGAGACGGAAGGTCTTTTCCAGTTCGCCGTCCTCGGTGAGATAGTTGAAGCTGTCCAGACAGCAGAGCGCCGCCCTGACGGTGCCGTACAGCTCAAACTCGGTCATATCCTGGCAGAGCAGGAGGGGAAAGAAGCCTTCGTCGGCGCATTTGTCTCGCGCGGCGGACAGCATCTCGGGAGAAATATCCACGCCGATCATATCGTACCCCGCCTGTAGGAGCGGGAGCGTCAGATTGCCCGTTCCACACCCCAGATCCAGCACCAGCTGACCGGGCGCGATGCCGTTTTCTTGCATCGCACGGATAAAGTAACCACTCCAGAGGGAATAGTCAACCTCGGTGTTCAGCCGATCGTAGAAGGGAGCAAGTTTTTCGTAACAGCTCATTACTGCTCCTCGCTCTCGGAGGAAAGAGTAGCATCGTCAGCCTGTGGCTCAGCCTCGTCGGAGGGAGCGGGGGACTGCTCTGCTTGATTGTCTAACGCAGGTGTGGGAGCAGGCTTTTCGACGGTGCAGAGGGAGGCAAGCCGAGAGCCGGCGTACAACGCAATGGCCAGCAGGAAAATATAAGTGCAGATCTCGGAGCCGAGTGCGATCCAGCCCATAGCTGCAAGGATCAGGTTAGAGAGAGCGTCGCAGCCTGCCAGCACCATCATCAACGATGCGGCGATGGCGTAGAAACGATGCGTTGCCACACCGCGTGCCTGCCGCAGCTCGGCGATCAGGAATAGCATGACCGCGATCAGCGCCACCAAGTGCATGATCCGACGGGGGGACATCAGCAGATAGCGCATATCGAAGTAGATTCGAAGGGCGGAGAAGGCCGCCCAGAGCAGAAGTGCGCAGGCACTCTGGGGATAGCTCTTGTGGTGGGCAAATTGCAGGATGAAGTGCAGAGCGGCAGGGAGCGCCAAAACGAGAGAGGCGATCAGCATCAAACGGGCGGTATTGTCGTTAGGTGAACTTGATGCCAGCAGATTGCCCAGCATATCGGTACCGCCGTTTTTCAGGATGATCGGGAGCAGAAGTGATCCTGCCAGCGCCGCGGCGCACAGCAGAGAGGCCGTATCGGTGGCAACATTGGAGCGGATCTTCAGCTCGGAGCAAGTGGTCTTACCGGGCAGAAAACAATTCAGAAGAATCGCACCGACAGCGCCAACGATCCACAGAACGGCGGTGACGGTGGGGAGGGAGCCGGGGACGTACAGGTCGGTGTTAAATTCATAACCGGTCAAGTAGAGATAAAGTTGCACTGCGGTGAGTGCGCACAGCAGCAGGACGCTGCCGATCAATGCGGTGCGCTGACACGCGCGGATCTTTGCAGGCTGGTGGAGCATAGAAGCCACATCCTTTCTGTAAATCGGCAGAGACGGGTGCCCACCTCTTGGCGGACAAATGGAGAATACTCTGTCGAATGGTGTATGATCGGAGAATGATCGGATCAAACTCCGGGATTTCGTTTTTCGGTTATTGGGCGAGCGCGTACTCCACCAGACGATCGATCACGCCTGCATAGGTCATTCCGCAGGCCATAAACAGCTTGGGATACATACTGATGGAAGTAAAGCCGGGCAAGGTGTTGATCTCGTTGAAGATATATCTGCCGTCGGCGGTGTAAAAAAAGTCAACCCGGGACAGTCCCTTGCAGCCCAGCCTGCGGTAGATCTCGCAGGCGGTCTTACGGATGGCATCTGACGCCTCTTCGGACAGGCGGGCGGGGATGTAATAGGAAGCGGTGTCGCTGACGTATTTGGTCTCGTAGTCGTAGAAGTCGCTACCGGGGTCGATCTCGCCGCAGACCGACGCGATGGGATCGCCGTTGCCCATCACGGCTACCTCGATCTCTCTGCCGTCGATGAACTCTTCCACCAGGACCACATCGTCAAATTTAGCGGCAGAAGCGATGGCGGCGTACAGCGCGTCAGGGGTGCGGACCTTGCTGACGCCGATGGAGGAGCCGGTTGCGGAGGGTTTTACGAATACGGGATAGTCGAGAGCCGCAACGCGGGCGGCAACGGCGTCAAAATCCTCGGCAAGCTCGCGGCGGGTGACAAATTCTACCTTTGCCTGGGGGATCTTGAAGTTATTCAGCACCGCTTTGGTGGAGAATTTATCCATGCACACCGCTGAGGAGCGGCAATCGGGGCCTACGAAGGGGATGCCCGACAGCTCTAAGAGCCCCTGGAGGGTACCGTCCTCGCAATGTGCGCCGTGCATAACGGGGAAGACCACGTCCAACGGGATCTTGCGATAGGCGGCTCCGTCCAGCACCAGGAGACAGCGGTCGCCCTTGGAGGGAGAGATCATAGCGGGGTGGATGTGGGTCTCGTCCTTCCACCATTCGTCCTTGGCGATGGCAGAGACGGGGCCGTCGTAGAGATACCATTTACCGTCGCGGGTGATGCCCACGGTGGTGAGGGTGTATTTTTCGGGATCGGCGTTTTCGATTACCGAGGTAACACTGCGCAGGGAGACCTCGTATTCGGTGGATTCACCGCCGAATAGGCAACAAAGATTCAACATAGAGTAAGCCTTTCTTGTATTAGGTATGTGTGTGACTAGTGGCGGATGCAGGATCGGAGATCAGAAGCCGTTGTATTCGTCCTCTTCCTCGGTCTTCTTTTCCGCTTCATCCAAGGATCGGTAGTAAGCGCGCATTTTGATGTACAGATAGATGCAGGAGCAGGCGGAGGAGAGCACGAAACTGAATGCGATGCAGAAGAGCAGGGGAATCAGTAGCCACCATCCGCTGATAAAGCGGAAAAAGACGAAGAGAAACACGAAGACGTTGATGCCAAGTCCGCACGCCAGCCCCCATTCAAAAGTCCAACGCTTGGCAATGTCCTGCCAGATGTCGTTGACCGGAAGGGTAGAATATTCGCGGGAGTAGAAACGGTCAAACAAAACGTCGCACCAATGGTACTTGATGACCTCTTTCCACAGGGGCCAACCTTTCATGAAATCACATCCTTATCGTTCAGAGAGTTTGGTCAATCGGGCAACGCGGTCGTTGCCTCCGTAGTCTTTGGTAACACTGCAGGCGTAGCCGTGCGATGCGGCAAGGGCGCGGATCTGCTCTCCCTGATCGTAGCCGATCTCGAAGAGAAAACAGCCGCCGTCCTTCAGATGATGGGCAAAGCGAGTGAGGATAGCACGGTAAAAGTCCAGACCGTCCTCGCCACCGTCCAATGCGATCTGCGGCTCATAGGTGAGGGAGGGAAACTGAGCGATGTCCTTTCGGGGAATGTAGGGAGGATTGGAGAGGATCGCGTCGTACGCCCCCTCCAGCGGATCGTCGGTCAAGAGATCGGCACGGTGGAAGCGCACCTGATCGCTGACGTTCAGATCACGTGCGTTTTTCTCAGCTACTGTCAATGCCGCCTCGGAGATGTCCGGTGCGTCTGCGGTCAGATCGGGGCGGTCAGCGGCGATTGACAGGGCGATGGCACCGCTGCCGGTGCAAAGGTCCGCGAATCTGCCGTTTGGCGGCAGGATGGAGAGTGCCGTCTCCACCAGCCGCTCGGTATCGGGGCGGGGGATCAGCACGTCGGGCGTGACAGTGAAGCGGTAGCGCCAGAAATATTGCTCTCCCAGCAGATAGGCCAGCGGTTCGCCGGCACGGTAGCGGGCAAGGGCGGACGCAAAGTTCGCCTCGTCGGGATACTTTTCCCGAAGCCAGATCAGTTCCTGTTCCATAGTGTATTCAGATCCCGTCGAACAGTCCCTGCTGTTCGGGGAAGGTGAGAGCGATGCCACTCTCGGCGAGATTTTGAATGGAGAGACCCCGTCGGCGCGCCAGCGTCAAGGTCTGATAAGAGCCGCCCGAGGTACGGGTCACATAAGCAAGCAGATGGTTGCTGTGATCTACCATAAAAGCGTTGCGATTTTGCATACAGCCGTTGTAATAACGGTCGGCAAGGAGGATATCCAGATCCGCCTCTCTACGGACGGTCTCGTACAGCGACCGTTCGGAAGCGGGCCAGCGGTCTGCCTGCCCGGGGCAGGGACGCGCCAGCACCAACCGCAGACTAGGATAAAGATGCCGTCGCAGATTGATCAGCTGGATGGCGACCAGCGTGTCGAATCCCCGCGCGCCGCCTACGATGAAGGTGGAAACGCCGCTGTTCAACAGCTCTGTGACCGCTTCGGTGAGCCGCGGCAGGACTTCCTGCATGGCAGAGAAGGTTATATCCCGATGCCCGGTAAAGCAGCAGACCTGTTCCTTGGGAGGGAGCGTGAAGGGGGATGTCATAGGCACTCCGGCATCCGGTAGATTTCTGCGGTCAGAACAGATGCAACAACTCTATTATAGTCCCTATTTGTGAATTTTTCTTTAAGGATTTGGGGTTTTGGAAAAAAATATAAAAGAGTCCGAATGTTCGGACTCTCAAAGTGTAGACAAAATTGTTTCAAGAACTGGAGGAAGGGGGAAACCATCTCAAACGCCGAAGTTTTCCCCCTTCCTCCAGACCTCCTACCCCTTTCCTTGGCTGGTGCCAGCGGAAGGGGTAGACTTTGTCTTCAGTCTGAGAGTCCGAATGTTCGGACTCTTTTTTAAAAGAGGAGGGCTCACTCAGCGTTTTTAGCTGCCATGAAATCTTCGAAATAAGTAGTCAGCAGAAGTACCGATGCTACGCCGCAGGGCTGGAGAACGTCGGTAGTCGACTCGCTTGCCCAGTCGCCGGTGCAGAAGTAGGGATCGTAGTAGCCCTTCTTGTTCTGGGTCTTCAGAGTGCGCTTGAGGACCACTGCCATATTATCCATAGCGGTCGTATCCTTTTCGGGATCAACCGAGTAGAACTTCATAAAGCCACGGACCAGCCAGCCGATACACCAGGATCTGTAAATAGGGTTGCCGTTCATTCTTGTGGAGGAGCCTCTGCCGGTGAACATCAGGCTGATCGTTGCTTTGTTTGTGGCACGCGCCTGCGTCAGGTAGGTCTCGTCGCCGGTGATCTCGTAGAGCTGTGCGCCTGCGTAGATCATGGTACCCTGGTTGTAAGCGGCTTTCCAGTTGTTTCTGCCGCCGTCTACGCCCAGGCTGTCGATGTAAAGGTCACCGTCCAGCAGTTTTTCACGGCACCAATCGTAGATCATTCTGCCTTTTTCCAGATATTCTTCCTTCTGGGTCAGCTGATATGCCCACAAGAAGGCGATGGCAACAGGACCGTTAGCGCAGGTGTTCTTACCGCTGTAGGACTTATCCCAGTAGATACCGCCGCCCAGAACATCGTCCCAGCCGGTCCAGAGGAATTCCAGCGTCTCCTCGGCCTCAGCAAGGAACTGTTCATCTTGCAGAAGCTCGTAGGCGTTCAAAAACTGGATGCAGATCCAAGCGTCGTCGTCGTAATAGTAGTCGCGCGATCCGCCCTTGCCTGCGTTGTAGTAGGAGACCTTGTAGTCGCCGGTGGGCGCAGTGATGGTAGCATTGGTGACCTTGTATTGCGTGATGCCCTTAGTCAGAGCGTTTCTGTAGGCTCTTTCGATGGTCACATCGTCGGGGAAGAGACGGTACGCCTCGGCGACCGCTTCTAAAAAGCCTGCAAATCCCCAAACGACAGCAGCGTTGGAGCTGGTCAGGTCGGTGCGGAGCGTGGTGGTACGCCAGTAATCCTTGATGATCTGGCGCATCAGCTTGTAGGAAGGCTCAGCAAACTGAGACTCGTACTGGTCGGAAGGGAGGGGGGTGGAGGGGGTGGGAACGGTGGTCGTTACAGCTTCGGTCGTGGTGGTGGTTCCTTCAGTAGTGACCTCTGCATCGGAACCGGTGCAAGCCGTTGCCAGGGGGAGCAGGGAGGCGACCGCCAGCAGAGCGGCCAAAAGTTTCTTTTTCATGGGATACCTCTTTCAAATAGTAGTCGGATTGCGGATTTACGGTTATAGCGGTACCTTGCATAAATCGGCGTCCGGTATGACCTTATTCTACCGCAGATTTGTGAATATTCTTTAAACAACGTCCTGATCTGTCATCAATCCGTGCTGCTTGCAGTTACAAAACCGCAGATCTATGCACACGAATGATCCGATCGTCAGGCTCTGATCATTTCAATATCAAATCGTAGTAAGCGGCCAAGAATAGCACGGAGCAGACGCCGGCAGGCTGCAGGATGCAGGTTCGGGATTCCGAGGACCAAGCGTTCTCGTTGCAGAAATAGGGATCGTAGTAGCCGCTACGGTCTTTGGTCTCCAGCGTATTGACCAGTACTGCTTCCAGCATTTTCATGGAAGTAGTGCTCTTTCTGGAATCTACCGAATAGTATTTCAGATAGCCGCGGGTCAGCCAGCCGATGCACCAACCCTTGTAGATGGGGTTATCCTTCATCTTGGTGTTGCTGCCGCTGCCGGAGAACATCAGGCTGAGGGAGGCGTTGGTAGTGGAGCGTGCTTGCTTCAAGTAGGTTTCATCGCCGGTGATCTCATACATCTGTGCGCCGGCGTAGATCATAACGCCCTGGTTGTACGCCGCCTTCCAGGTGTTTTTGCCGCCGTCCTTGCCCATGCTGTCGTTGTACAGACTGCCGTCCCGCAGTGTATTGTACGTCCAGTCGTAGATGGCGGCGCCTTTGGCAAGATAATCGGTATTTTCGGTCAACTGATATGCCCACAGGAATGCGATGGCGATAGGACCGTTGGCGCAGGTGTTCTTGCTGCCATAGGTCTTGTCCCAGTAGATACCGCCGCCCAGAACATCGTCCCAACCGGTCCACAGAAATTCCAGCGTCTTCTCGGCTCTCTCCAGATACTGTTTGTCGCCCAAAAGCTCGTAGGCAGTCAAAAACTGGATGCAGATCCATGCGTCGTCATCGTAATAATAATCGCCGCTGCCGCCCTTGCTGGCGTTATAATAAGTAACCTTGTGTCTGCCGGAGGGTGCGGTGATCGTGGTGGAGACGGCATACGCTTCTATGCCTTCCAATGCGCTCAGGTAGGTCTGAGCCACCTTAGAATCGTTGGGATAGAGGCGATATGCTTCGGAGAGTGCTTCCAGAAAAGAAGCGTAACTCCAGGCGAAGGCGGTCGCACTGCTGCCCCGCTCTTCGCGAAGGGTCTGGCTTCTGGAGATCCAGTAATCGTCAATGATCGTATGGATCAATTCAAGCGCAGGTTCCGCAAACTGGGTGGTGCGCACCTCTGGTTCTTCGTCCTCGGGAGCCTTTGTAGTGGCGGCGGTGTCTTCGGCGGAGGCTTGCGTTGTTACCTCAGTTGTCGTGCCGGTGCATCCTACAATGGCAGGAACCAGTGTCGCGATGGTCAACAGGAGGGCAAGGAGCTTCAGTCTCATAAAAATACCTCTTTCATTTTTATTTAATGTGAATCATCGTATCACAGACTTCTCGGATCGCCTCAGCGGCAGTGAGAAGCTCATGTTCGGTGGTATAGCGGGACAGGCTGACCCGCAGAGTGCAGTCGGCTTCCTCGGGAGGAAGACCATAGGCGAGCAGGACGTAACTGCCGTGTCCGCCGTGAGAGGAGCAGGCTGAGCCGCTGGAGACGCAGATCCCTTTCGCGGAAAGGGCGTTGAGGGCAGATTGGCTCTTGATACGTGGGAGGGTGAGGCTGATGATATGAGGAGCTGCGCAGACGGCAGGTGCGTTCACTCGAACGGTATCGGGGAGCGCGTTTACGAAAGTGCTATGCAGGACTGTCATCCGGGCGATGTCATCGGAGGCGGTGGACTTTCCTGCTTTCGCAGCGGCACCCAGCGCGGCGATGCCCATCACGTTTTCAGTGCCCGATCGCAGACCGCCCTCCTGTCCGCCGCCGTAGAGGTAGGGGACCAATCGCTTGGACCTTAGCAGATCTGCCGAAACGATCAGCGCTCCCACGCCCTTGGGCGCGTGGATCTTGTGTCCGCTGACCGTGATCAGATCGGCGCCCAGCTTATCGTAGCCTCCCTTGGGAAGCACCTTCAGAAAGCCTTGGGTCAGATCGGTGTGGGTCAGGATTGTGGGGAGCTTCCGTTTAGCCAGATGAAAAGCGGATGCCACGTCGTAGACGGCGCCGGTCTCGTTGTTGACCAGCATGATCGAGAGCAAGACGGTCCGCTCGTTGAGCGCGGCATCCAGCTCGGCAAGGTCGATCCTGCCGCCCTTGGTGGAAAGACGGATCACCTCTGCCTCGCCGCGGCTTTCCAGATCACGGAGGGGCTCCAGAATCGAGGGATGCTCGCTGTCGGTGGTGACGATGCGGGGCAGGAATCGGAATTTCTTGGCGCGGATCACGCCGTAGACCGCCATATTGTTCGCTTCGGTGCCGCAGGAGGTGAAGATCACCCGGCGGGTGTCGGGCAGGCGCACGTCCAATGCAGAAAGAAGCTGCTTGCGTGCTGTCTCCACCGTTTTGCGGGCGGTCTGTCCCATGGCGTGCAGGGAAGACGGATTTCCGTAGCAGGCGATTGCTTGTTGGATAGCGCCCTCTGCTTCGGGGCAGAGGGCGGTGGTGGCACTGTTGTCCAGATAGACGAAAGGAGTCTTATCGGTCATGGTCAGGGAAGCTCGATGTAGGTGAGGATCTCCTCAACCTCATCCACATACTCGTCGTATTGAGAGGGAACGGAGGTGTAGGTGAACAGATAGAAGGTCTCCTTCTGGAAGATGATGACCTGCATATACTTCAGTTCGGTGCCGCCGATCTTACCGGTGTAGACATAGGTGTAGCCGGTGGCGGTCTTGCCGCTCTCGCTGTTTCCGCCGATCAGACAGGTCTTGCCGGACAGGTCTTCGTTCAGCGCGAAGGTGGTCTTTCCTTCTTTGTCCTTATCGAAGATGCATTCCAGATCGGCCTTGTAATCCGCCCAATATTCGGGGACGGGAGAGATGCTGTTTCCCTTGTCGTCCTTTTTCACCTCATAGGTATCGTTGGTGTAGGCGATCATAGAGATGTTGGTGTTGATCACGTCATTGACACGGGCGGCGGTCATCAAATTGTCATCCGCAGTGTCCACGATCCAATCCGAAGGGACGAAGAGACGGTACTCCACGTTGTCGTTGGAGGCGAGCTTATAGCCGTCGGGGGCATTGGGGTCTTGTTCACTGCAGCCGGAAAGAAGTAGAGGGGCAGTCAGCAACATTGCCAATGCTGTCGCAAGGATCTTTTTTTTCATAGCAATACCACTTTTCCTAAATATCGATTAGTATCATTATAATATATTTTTGCCGCGATGTCAACGACATTTCGTAAATAATTGCAGGTTTTGCGCAAAAATACCGGGTCGTTTGATAAAAACGCCCGGTATTGGGTTGCAAGATCAGTTTTCCGCGCTCTCTTCCTCGACCTTTTTGATGTTGTCCAGGTGACCTTGGTAGGTCTTGGCGTAGAGATTATATCGGTTGGCTTGCGCCACAAAGTAGTAGTAGCCACAATCCGCATTGGGATAGAGAGCGGCGGTCATCGCGCTCAGGGAGGGATTGCAGATGGGACCGGGAGGGAGTCCTTCCTTAATACGGGTGTTATAAGGAGAGTCGATCTGGAGATCGGCGTCCTCCAGCTTCTCCTTTCGGGCTCCGGTGGTGTGGCGGAGAATATATTGGATCGAAGCGTCCGAATCCAGCCGTCCGTTGAAATCGGCGCTCTTCAGACGGTTGTGGAATACGGCGGAAACATATTCATAATCTGCTACCCAGGTACATTCCGCTTCGATCAGAGAGGCGATGATGAGCATCTGATCCATGGTGTAGCCCAGCTCTGCGCACTGCTCGGCGTAGCTCTTGGGAACCTTCTTTTTGAAGTTGTCCAGTAGCTTACTGAGCGCCGCAACTTCAGAAGAGTCGGAGTAGAAGCGGTAGGTGTCGGGGTAGAGATAGCCCTCCAGACGGTAGTAACGGTCCTTGGTAGTCTCCACATCCTTTAAAAACCAATAGTCGAACTCATAGTTTTCGATGGCGTCCTCAAATCCCTTCCGGGTTCCGATGCCCTTGGACACAAACAGATCGATGATGTCGTCCACCGTCATACCTTCTTGGAAGGTGATGGTCACCTCCTCCCGCACGGGAGCGGGGTTCAAGGCGCCCAGGATCTTGTCGTAGTTGAAGGAGGGGGAGATGTTATAGGTTCCTTCCTTGAGTGTAATCTCTCCGTCTTCTTTCAGCCCCACATAGAGTCGGAAGATAGAGGGATAGGAGATGATTCCTTTTTCGTAAAGGTATTCGGATAGCTCTTCCAGCGACATATTCTCGTCTTCAATGGTGATCTCATAGATCGAATCGTCCTTGACGAAGGCGAAAACGTCGTTGACTACCGAGACAATGAACAGTCCCAAGAGAACGCCGATACAGACCACTGATACCAAGTAAATAATGGCGGCAGTGAGGCTGCGGACGCCGGCGCCCTTCTCTCTGCGGACGATCCTCTTCTTTTTGACGGTCGGTTTGCCTTCCGTATCGTCGTCCTTGACCGCAAGATCGTCGAACGACAGCGCCTCTTCATCGGGGGTGCGGTCGATCGACGAGGATGGCTCGTCTTCGTCGGGAGCGAAATGCAGCAGATCGGCGGGATCGCCCTCCTCAAAGAGGGTCTTGTCCAGCTCCAGCCCTGCGGTCTCAGAGACTCCGGAGGCGGCATCGGACTTGGTTTTGGGGGAGGGCGAGGGGATCTCGATCACCTCGGCCTCCAATACTTCAGCGCCTTCAGGCGGAAGCTCGGCAACAGACGGATCGGGGCGCTTTGCGCTCTCCTCGGCGGGATCGGGCGCGGTATTGCGTGCGGTATCGTCAGCGGAATTAGTTGGTTTCATAGTTTATTCCTTTGATCAAATAGGTTTTTCGGATCACTTGATGAGTATCAGGACCAGGGCTAGGATCAGCGCGGCGGCGAAGGGAGGGGAGAACAGCCCATAGAGGAACGTTGTGAAAAAACTGCCGGGCTTACCGAAGCTGTCCTTCTCGCGGCGAGGGTCGGAGGCGTAGTCGGTATAGATCTGTTCGGTCTCCCGAAGTGCCACCAATGCGCAGATCAGGAGGAGCCCTACCAGAATGAAGACAGTGAAAAGTACGCCTAAAGGCGCGAGGGTCACCTGCCACAGGTAAGGGAGCAGGAAGACGTTGAAGAGGTTGACGGCGCAGTGCAGGAATATGGGGGCGAGCAAGCTACGGGTGACACGGACCGAGAATGCCAGCAGCAGACCGCTCAGCAGATAGGCAGGCATTTGGATCGGGTCGAAATGGGACACGGCGAACGCCACCGTGCTGAGGAGCACCGCTGCCGTGGGATTGCTGTCGGTATATTCCGAAAGCAGTATTCCGCGGAAGAAGAATTCTTCGGTGATGGCGGGGAGGATGCAGAAGGAGAAAATGACGAATACCGCTCCCGAGGCGTCGGCGATGCCGGTCAGCGTGGTGGAGGCGGATGTACCAAACTCTTCGGCGATGCCGAAGAGGGCGGCAACGCCCAGATTGACCAGCATACTGCCCAGCACGATCACGCCGAAGATCGACAGCAAAAACACGGGGTGGGCGGGCAGGATGGCAAAGGTATAGCTGGAGTGTGTGACCTTGCGGCGTCGGATCTTGCAGTAAAACAGCGCGGGGAGGATGAAGATTACGATCTGCAAGATCATATTGGTGAAGAACAGCTCCGAGATCTGGTCAGAGGTACTCGTCAGCAGACCGGACAGTGCCAATAAAACAAAAACGGTCAGTAATAGGGCGGCGGGCGGGGTGTATGGTTTGAATTTACTCAATCGATGTGACCCCCTTTTCGGTAACAATGAAGTGTACGGGCAGGTCGTAACGTCCGCGGGGCAGTGTGTGGGTCACGAAATCAGAGTATACCAGTCCGGCAGTGGCGATCTCGCGGTTTTCCAGGTAGCGGTCGTAATAGCCCTTTCCGTAGCCGAGGCGGTAGCCGCTATGGTCGAAGGAAAGACCGGGGACTGCCATCAGCACGCCTTTGCCGCAGGTGTCCGGTTCAAATCGGGGACAGCTCTCCCGCGGCTCGGGGATACCGAAGGCTCCCGGAACCAGGTCATCTTCGGTGTGGATATAGTGAAAGTCCATCCGTCCGTCCGAAGCAGTGCGAGGATAGGCGACCTTTTTGCCTGCCGCCAGCGCGGCGGCGAGGATCGGACGGGTGTCGATCTCATCTGGACGGGGATAGTAAAGGAGAAGGACCTCTGCAAAGCGGTAGGAGATAAGTGAGGTGAAGACCGAAACGATCTTGCCGTCCAGCCGCGCTTTATCATCGGGGGAGATGGATCGCCGACGGGCAAGAAGGTCTGCCCGCAGCTGTTTTTTATGTTCTTTGAGATTGTAATGGGCAGACATAGGACTCCTTGGATACTAAAGAATAAAGAATAAATTCGGGAGCTTTTTGCGGAGCAAAAAGCAACTTCTTCAATGGTTATTCGGCGATGACCGATGTGCGGATGCGGGCGGCGTCGGAATCGCGACCTAAAAGGCAGAGACATTCCAGCGCAAAGTCCAGCGCAACGCCCATACCGGCAGCGGTGACGATGTTGCCGTCACGGACGACCTTTTTCTCGGAGATCGTGGCACCGATGAGCGCATCCTCAAAACCGGGATAGCAGATGGCTTCCTTGCCGCGGAGCAGTCCCAGCGCGCCCAGTACGGAGGGAGCTGCACAGATGGCGGCAACAGGCTTGCCGGCACCCGCGTGAGCGGAGACCGCATCGCGAAGAGGTGTGCAGGCCCCCAGATGACGGGCTCCGGGCATTCCGCCGGGGAGGAGGAGCAGATCGGCGTCGGCAAGATCGACCTCGGACAGGAGCTTGTCGGCGGCAACCGCGATGTTGTGGGAGCCGATTACGGTGTAACTGTCGGAGATGGAAACGGTGACGGTGTCAAGTCCCGCACGGCGGAAGACGTCTACGGGAGTGAGGGCTTCGATCTCTTCGAAGCCGTCTGCAAGAAAAATATAGATCATAGAAAACTCCTTGAGTGATTATTGCATAAAATGGGAGAGGGTCGGCTCGCTGTCCGCTACAAGATCAGGGGAGAGGGCTTTCCACAGCGCGCATTCTACGGGAGGGGGAATCGGTTCGGGGATCTTTACCGACAGCGTATAAAAGGGCTCGGGCTTAAGAAAAACGGGATCTCTCGCCAGTCCTTGCACCAGATGGGCGGAGTAATCGTTGGCTTCTGCCGATACAACTCTTGAGGGTCGGTCGTAACCGCGGGCGCGGTAGTATTGGAACAGACTCTCTTCGGCGGGGATGAGCAGGGAAAATGCGGGGGTTTGCGTCTCCACGGCGGTAAGCCCGACGGTATCTGCGCCCGCAAGGGTGGGATTAGTGGGAAAGGGAGCGGTCTCTGCCTCCTCCAGCAATCGGGAGGCAATGCCGCGTCCCCGATGGTTGGGGGCGGTAGCGAGGGCGTAGATGTATACCCCGAAGGAGCACTGCCCGTTTTGCGCCAAAGCCACGGGGAGCGGGTGGATCATTGCGATCACCCTGCCGTCCTCCTCGGCAACGATAGCGCAGTCAGCTCCGAAGGTTTCGTAAAACCGACCCGTGAATGCGGGCGGATCGCCGAAGACCTCCTGCCAGAGTGCTTGCAGAGCGGGCAGATCGGCGGCACAGCTTCTGCGAATGGTCACAGCTCCAGCCTCGTGAGCAGCTCGGCGAAGATGTCATCCACCGAGCGGATGGTGTCACCCTCGTAGCAGGTGATCTTCTCCCAGCCCAGATAATCGCTGGCGTAGAGTGCCGCCTCATAGCAACGGCAGAGGTATTCGTAATCGCCCTCGTGGATGTCGATCTTGCGCCCTTCCTTCACCGAACGCTCTTCCACCAGACGGCGGGAGAGGTCGGGACGCATCTCCAGATAGCAGATCTTGTCGGGGCGGGGAATGCCCAGCTTGTTGTATTCGTTGTCCCATAGCCAGTCGAGGTAAGCGTTCCACTGCTCCTTTGGCAGCTTGGAGCACTGATGGACGGCGTTGGCGGTGGTGTAGCGGTCGCAGACCACCACGCTGTCGGGACGGTGGTAGAACTCACCCCACTGGGTGCGGTAAGACCAGTAGCGATCTACGGCATAAAAGGTCGAGGTGGCGTATGCACCGGTATCGTCCGGCCTGCCGCCCAGCTCACCGCCCAGATATCCTTCCACCAGTGCGGCACCGCGGGTGCCGTAAGCAGGAAAACTGATCCGACGGGCATCAATGCCCTTTTTTGTGAGATATTCGGTGAGTTTCGCGGACTGCGTGCCCTTGCCGGAGCCGTCCAGCCCGTCGATCACAAATAGTTTACCCATTTTGAATAAATCCTTTCTGTATTTGGGGACGCTGTCCCCAAACCCCTGCCAAAAACCTTCTTGTAAGTAGGTTTTTGAATTTTCAAGAACTTTTGGGAAAGGAATTATAATGAATACCATATTTCCTTTGCGAAAAGTTTTGAGTATGTTATTTCCCGGCCGACAAGGATTTGTCGGCTTTTATGAAAGTTTTAGGAGGTGCAGGAACCCTTTTTTAAAAGGGTTCCTGCCGGGATCCAAGGGCAGAGCCCTTGGGCACTTTACTCACTTCGCATCTTGATCTCATTCCAGTCTGAGCGGGAGATGAGGACGTTGCGGGGCTTCTGACCGTCGGGCTCGCTGACGATGCCGCAGGCCTGCATACGGTCGATGATCTTAGCGGCTCGTCCGTAGCCCAGATTCAGGCGGCGCTGGAGGAGGGATGTAGAGATCTTGCCCATTTCCAGAGCAACCTCCACAGCGTCGTTGAATTTGGGATCGATCTCGCCGTCGTCGCTGTCACCCGCAGACAGGTCGGCAGAGCCGGATTTCTTCTTCTGTCCGCATTGTTCGGCGTTTTTGTCGATCTGTTCCATAATATCGGAGCTGTACTCGCCCTCGCCTGCCTGTGCGCGGATGAAGTCGCAGACCGCTTCCACCTCCTTGTCAGAGACGAAGGAGCCCTGTACGCGGATAGGCTTCATGGCACCGACGGGCGCGTAGAGCATATCACCGCGGCCGATCAGCTTTTCTGCGCCGGCAACGTCAATGATGGTACGGGAGTCCACGTTAGAGGCTACCGTGAAGGCGATTCGGGAGGGAATGTTCGCCTTGATCAGACCGGTGATGACGTCTACCGAAGGACGCTGGGTACCGATGATCAGGTGCATACCCGCCGCACGGGCCTTTTGCGCCAGACGGCAGATCGACTCTTCCACGTCGTCGGGGGCGGTCATCATCAGGTCGGCAAGCTCGTCGATGATGATGACGATGTGGGGGAGATATTCCTTTTGAGGATCGTTTGCGGTGATCTGATTGTAGCCCTTGATGTCGCGCACGCCCACTTCCTCGATCAGCTCGAAGCGGCGCTCCATTTCGCCCACCGCCCAGGACAGGGAGCCTGCCGCCTTCTTGGGCAGGTTTACAACGGGAACCAGCAGGTGGGGGAGCTTGTTGTAGACGTTCAGCTCCACCTTTTTGGGGTCGATGAGGATCAGCTTGACCTCGTCGGGGGAAGCTTTGTAGAGTAGGGAAACGATCAGCGAGTTGATGCAGACCGATTTACCCATACCGGTAGCACCTGCGATGAGCAGGTGAGGCATCTTGGCAATGTCCAGATACACGGGATCGCCGGCAACGTCCATACCCAGCGCGCAGGTCACCTTACTCTTGGAGTTCTCGAAGGTGGAGTTTTCTAAAAGCTCCCGAAGATAGACGGTAGCGGCGGACTTGTTGGGAACCTCGATGCCCACGGCGGCTTTGCCGGGGATGGGCGCTTCGATGCGCACGCCCGAGGTCTCCAGATTCAGAGCGATGTCGTCTACCAGATTGGCGATGGCACGGACGCGCACGCCCTCCTTGGGGGCAAGCTCGTAACGGGTGATGGTGGGACCGTGGGAAATGTTCACGATCTCGGTGGATACGCGGAAGGAGCGCAGTACAGAGACCAGCTTTTCGCCGTTGCGGCGCAGCTCCTCGCTGTTGTCCTCCGCCCGGAGATTGATGTTCTGTGAGAGCAGGGAGAGAGGCGGGAAGCGATAAATGGGCTTGGTTTCCTCCACGGCGTAATCGGGCAGCGTTTCCTCTGCGATCGGTTCGCGGGTGGTGTCCAGCAGGAAGGCGGCAACCTCCTCTTCCTCGGGGGTCAGCGGTTCGGTGCCTGTACCGGGCGCGATGGGATCCTCCCACGGGGCGCGATCCTCATCGGACATATCCAGCTCGGCGGCGTTGTGTTCGCCGAGGGCGCGGTGACGCTGGTTTTCCATCTCTTGCGCAAGACGGTCGGCGGCCTCGTCGCTCTCGGGGGAGACGTAAATGTCGGTGAGCGTCAGCTCGCCCGTGGAGGAGCCCGACGCGGCGGCGGAGGCGTAGACCGGCTCCAAAACCTCGCCGGTGGCGGTATTGACCACCACGGGATCGCCCATGGGGTTTGCCACCTCTACCGGCTTCATTTCTACCGCAGGAACCTCCATAGTGGGTTCGGGGGCAGGCTCGTCCTCTACGCCGAATACCTTGCGCTTAGGCTTTTCGGGAGGCGGGATCGGCGCGGTATAGGGCTTCGCCTGTACCGGCTCCTCCTCTTCCGTGGGCTTCTTTTTCTTTTTGGGAGGAGTAGGCTTTTCCACTTCCTCGGGCTCGTCCTCTTCTTCGGTACGGGATGCCATATAGGCCCGCAGGTTGGCGGCAAGTCTACGGAAGAAACGGGTGATCATGGAGGGGGTTACCTCTGCCAGCAGCAGGATATTCACCAGAATGCAGGGAGCCAGAATAAACCACGCCGCTTTTTTCATCAGCATATACAGGAATCCGCCGATCAAACCGCCCAGAACGCCGCCGCCGTTTCCGTCAATGCCGCGGGACCAGAGGGTGGAAAGACCCAAGGACGAGGAATTCTGTATCCACAGCTGGAAGGCGGTGGAGATCAGCAAGACGAAGAGAAAAGCCGAGACGAATTTCAGCAGATAAGTGTTTTGTCGCAGACTTCTGCCCCGGAAGATCACCAGATACAGCAGAGCGAAGGGGATCAAATACGCCGAGGGTCCCAGCAGTCCGAAGAGAATACAGCAAAATGCGTACCCGACAGGTCCGGCGTTGCCGTCGGTGCCTGCCGACAGATCGGTGAAGAAGAGGAAGACAAAGGAGAGGATCGACAGGGTAAGCAGAGCAAAGAGGACGATCAGATTGCCCAGACTGTCGGGATCGTTTTTGTGCTCATTCTGCTCCGTTTCCTGTCGGGGAGCAGTGCGGGAAGTGATTTTTTCCGTCTGTTCTGTCGCTTTAGCGGGAGATTTGGCGGGGGCTTTCTTTTTTTTCTTGTTAGTAGCCATTCATACGTCCTTTCATGGTTCGCCGTCAATGAGTGATGCCCCAGACGATGGCGAAGATGCCTGCGATCACGCAGTAGTAGGAGAATATTCTGAAGTTGGATCTTTTAGAGATATAGGTGAGAAGCTTCATCGCGGCAATGCCTATCAGTGCGGCGACCAGCGCGCCGGCAAGATAGATCAGTAACTGCTCGCTGCTCTCGGCGGAGGCAGTCTCGAAGAAGTCGGGGAGCTTCAACACGCAGGCGCCGAGGATAGCGGGAATTGACAGGATGAAGGAGAACTTCACCGCTAAGGGGCGCTCGAAGCCTTGGGTAAGTCCGCCTGTGATGGTGGAGCCCGAACGGGAGAGACCCGGCAGGGTCGCCAGCAGCTGGCAAAGTCCCACGACTAAAGCGTTGCGAGGCTTGACTTCACTAAGGGTCTTGTTGCCCTTTGCCATCTTGTCGGAGAAGAACAGCAGGACGGCATTAAAGAGCAGGATCACGCCAACGATAATAATATAGGAAGAAAGTGCGGAAATATAGCCTTCGATCAGGGCGGCGGGGATCAGCGGAAGGGTGGCGATGAGAATGAAGATCACGAACCGCTCGTTTTCGGTGTAGGACGAAAGCTTGAAATTGCCGCGCAAGAGTTTGCCGCAAAGAGAGAAGAAAGCGCTTATCAACTGCGCGATGTCTCTCCAATAAACGATAAAAACGGCGATCAACGTACCCAGGTGGAGCAGGACGTTGAAGGAGATATTGGCGTCGGGATCGCCTGTGCCGAACACGCCTTGGAAGATAGCCAGGTGTCCGGAGGAGGAGATGGGCAGAAACTCGGCAACGCCTTGCACAATGCCGTAAAAGATGGATTCCCAAATAGTCATAACTATCCTCATTTGAACAAAAAATATGCCTTATAGAATATGTTACCATAAATATGTGAAGATTACAAGCCAAATTCTCCGATATTTGAAAAATTTTTTTAAACAAATTCGCTGACTCGCCCTTGGAGGTTTTCTTTAAATGAGTAAAATCTGGTAATTTTATAAAATGCAAAAAAAGGGTTGACTTTTCCGTCATTTTATGGTAGAATGAATTCAAATGGGCTAAAAAAGCGCTGTTTTATGCAATGTCGGCAAACAGAGCACGAAAATATGCCCGAACTTTGTCACTTTTGCTAAAACGCGTTTTCAGATAGATGATCGGCACTGCTGCCGTTAAGAAAGGAGATTTGTCTTGAAAAGATTACTGATCTTACCCATCGTATCTTTGCTCGGTGCTGTCGCTTTTTGCACCGGAATGTTTTCCACGGCCGACGAGAACGGCTCTGCACCCGCTACAGACAATACCATCCTGTCCACTGACGTAAAGGTCGATCAGGTCCTCGATAACTTCACCACCCAGGAAATCGCTCCTTCCGCTACTGTCGCCGTTCCCGTCGTTACCCCCGAAGTGACCGAGTCCCAGCAAACGCTTCCGCCTCAGAATTCTACCGTAGAAATACAGTTTACTACCCCTCAGCGTATGGAAGGGCAGACGAACATTCCCGAGGTTGAGACTCCCACCACTACTCCCGAGGTAACTACCACTACTACGGTGGCGACCACTACTCCCAAACCTGTTACTACCACTAAACCTGTTACCACTACTAAGCCCGTTACTACTCCCAAGCCTGTCACCACTACGAAAGCACCTGCTACCACCAAGGCTCCCGAGGTCAATACGCCCAATACCGACACCTCTGCACTGAGCAAGATTCTTGCTATAGCAAAGAACGAGATCGGCGTTACCGAGAAGAAATACAACAATGTCAAGTATAACACCTGGTACTACGGCAAAGCAGTAAGCACCTCCACTAACAGCAGCACTCAATACGCTTGGTGCGCCGTGTTCATCTCTTGGTGTGCCGATCAGGCAGGTATCCCTCAGTCGGTGATCCCCAAAAACGCCAGCACCGGTTACTACTATAGCTGGTTCAAGCAACGCGGACAGTATTTCAAATATTCCGCAGGCACTCCCAAGCCCGGCGATGTGATCTTTATCGACTGGGATAAGGGTCACGGTTCTATCGACCATGTAGGTATCGTTGTCTCTGTAGAGAATGGCATTGTGACTACCGTGGAGGGCAATTACTCCAACAAGGTCTCCTGCAATACATATTCGCTGAATAGCGGCTATATCGTAGGATACGGCAGACCTAACTATAACTGAGCATAAAGTATCCCTCGCTCGAAAGAGCGAGGGATTTTTGTATGATAAGAACATAGAGGCGACGAGTAGTGGACATTCTGCCTCGCAGACGTCCGGGAGTTCGCCTGCGGCAAATAACTCATGCCGCCTTCTAAAAGAGTTTTTGAAGGGGTTTAGGGGGGCTTTTTTTCAAAAAGTCCCCCTAAGCGTTCCCGTTAAAACGCCCAGGTGCCGTTTTCGAAGATGACAACGGTTTTGCCGTCCTCGCAGGTAGCTACGATGGACAGATCGGCGGTGCCGATCATAAAGTCCACGTGGATCATGGAGTCGTTGACGCCCATATCGTGGAGCTCCTTGTTGGTGTACTTATCGAAATCGGCGATGCAGTTAGTGAAGCCTGCACCCAGCGCCAGATGACAACAAGCGTTTTCGTCAAACAGAGTATTGTAGAAGAGGATGCCGGTCTCGTTGACGGGGCTGTTAAAGGGAACCAAAGCCACTTCACCCAGATAAGCTGCGCCCTCGTCCATGGAGATCATCTCGGCAAGGAGCGCCTCGCCCTTTTCGGCGTGGACTTCTACTGCCTTGCCGCCCTCGAAACGAACCGAGAAGTTCTCGATCAGCTCGCCCTTGTAGGAAAGGGGTTTGGAGGAGTAAACGATGCCCTCGGCCTCACCCTTCATGGGAGAGGTGAAGATCTCCTCGGAGGGGATGTTAGGGTTGTAGAACACGCCGCCCAGAGTGTATTCGCCGCCGCCCATAAAAATACCCTGCTTGTTGAGTCCAACGGTAAAATCGGTGCCGTTGGAGGCGGTATAGTGGAGAGATTTGATCTTAAGGCTGTTGAGATAATCGTAGCGCGCCTTCAGATCGGCATTGTGCCGGTTCCAGTTTTCGAGAGGATCGCCCTCGTAGGCGCGGGAGGTCTGCAGGATCGCATCCCACAGCTTCTTGACACCCTGGGAGACGGTCAGCTCGGGGAATACCTTCTTTGCCCACTTCTTTCCGGGAACAGCGGCGATGCACCACTGATAACGGTTGTCCATCTTCTCGCGGTAGGGCTTGACGATGGGATACAGCGCGCGGGATGCCTGCGCCTGCTTCTTCTGATTGATACCCTTCATACCGTCGGGATCCTTGGACTCCAGATAAATAGAAACGGGGAGGGTCTCGGCGCGGTGCGCCAGCTTTGCCACTTCCCAGTCTTCCATCTTGGACATGGTCTTTAAAGAACGGTGGCGGTTGTGGAGTTTAGATACGGGCTGATGGGTCCAGTCTACCATAACCTTGGAAGCGCCTGCGCGGTAGCATTCCTCTACCACCATGGTCACGAACTCGGGTTGATCCAGCTCGGCGACTACGATGACCTCCTGTCCCTTCTGCACATTGCCGCCGCACCGTGCGATCAGGCGGGCGTATTGACGAAGCTGTGTTTTAGTCATGATCATTCTCACTTTCTGATGGGCGTCTCAACACACCCGGATTTTCAACGATACCGTTATTGTAGCACACTCGTGTGGGTTTGTCAAGGATTTAGACGTTATCCGCGTGATAGATGTAGATGGGGAGAGGCAGCCAGGAGCGGACTACGGGTGAGAGTGCGCTCCGCTCGGGCGCGTCGTCGATGAAAAAGGCGCGCATGGCGGCAAGATGGGAGAGGGTAGCGTCGACAGGTGCATCGGTGGCAGTGACCGAGGGGACGCCGTCCTGGACGGCGAGCTTCAGCCGCTCAGTCTTCGCAAAGCCCTCGATCTCTACCACTGTCTCGCCATCCAGAAGCGGCTCGTAGGTGGCTTTCAGTTTCAGGAGTAGGGAGAGCATCTTTTCGTAGTCGAGAATGCTGAAGCAAAGCTCCGGCTCGGTGGAGGAGGTCTCAGCGTAGGGGAAGATTGCCTCGGCAATGGCGCGATCGTGGTAAGGGATCTGATAGCAGAGGCGCCAGAAGCGTCGAGACAGCAGGAAGAGCATATCGGGGACGTACTTGGGATCGGCAATGCACTCCCAAACGTGGTCGCCCTTCACGATCACCCAGCCAACCAAGCTATCGCCCTCAAAAAAGCCGATGGGCTCGGACTGCCAGGAGATGAGAATATCGTAGAGCATCTCCCTCGGACGGGTGCAATGGAACGCCCGTCCGTGCCAGATGGCGGACAGCTCACCCAGCGCCTTGTCATCCTCTCGGCGGAGGGTGCGCATTGTGAGGCTTGGCTGATGATCCTCGGGCAGAAGGTAGGAGAGCGTCTTTGCCGTCACCTCGTAGCCTCGGGCGGCGCCGCATTTGACATAGCCGAAGTGATTGTAGCGGTGCCGTCTGCCCGAAAGCACCGAGAAGGCACATCCCTCGGTGATCATCTCCTCCAGCGCGGCGGACATACACTCCTTCATGTAACCATTGGAGCGGTCACGGGGATGGACCGCCACGTTGCCGATCCCGCGAACGGGAAGCTTTTCGCCTAAGATTGAGTATTCGATGGGAAATGATCCCACGCAAGCCGCCAGACGGTCGCCGTCCTTCACAAAGAAGGTGTCAGCGGCAGTGTTAGTCCCCTCCTTGAAGAGCTTGGGCAGGAGCTTTAAAAAGGAGCGGTCGGTCCCGTTGAAGCCGAAGACGTAATTGGCGAAATCAATGTAATCTTCGCGGTCAATATTGCCTTTAAAAACCATATGTATATCCTCCGTCTGCCGACGAACGCCGAAATGTCGGTTCGTCGGCACAGAATGGTTGAATTTTAGCAGGATGCAGACTCTTTCTTTTGCATCTTCCGCTTTTTGCGGGCGTGGCAGGCGCACATACAGGGGATCATCGCCAATACGATGACTGCGCCGATGACGCAAAGGGGGATCGTGATGTTTCCTTCCTTGCACATGGTGCCGCCCAGAGGGGTCTTGTCCTTAGCGCTTTTCTGCACGGTGGCGCGCATCTGATACTGCCAACGCAAAGCGGGAGTCTGCTCCCAGCAAAACTTGCATAGCTTGTCCATATCGAGGTCATCCTTTCGATAACTCGCCTCTCGTCGAGCCGCGACAGAGGGGCTCGATAGTTATAGTATATCAAAACAGATGCCTTTATGCAAGAGACTTGACAAAAAAATCTGTTTCTGTTACAATAAATTAGCATAGAAATCTACCGAAAAGGAGGCGATTGCGTGGTTACTTTGCAAAGCGAGATTACCGTTCTGCCGGGCGTGGGAAGCGTGCGGGCAAAAGCACTGGCGATGCTGGACATCTATACCGTGGAGGATCTGCTCCTGCACTTTCCCCGTGCCTATCAGAACCGCGGCGACACCCAGACCATTATGGAAGCCGCTCGAAGTGGGGAAAAGTGCGCGATGATCCTGACCGTGGGCAGTGAGCCTCGGTCGGTACAGCTGAAAAATCACAAAACGCTGACTACCTTTACCCTGTTCGACGATACGGGCAAGATCACCTCGCTCTGGTTCAATCAGACCTTTATTCGGCAGGTGTTCCACATGGGCTCCACCTTTCGCTTTTGGGGCAAGGTGACCCGGGGCAATCGAGGGTGGGAGATCTCCTCCCCCGAGTTCGAGCCGGTGAATCGGCTCCGTCCGCTGCCCGCGCTCTTTCCCATTTATCCCCTGACTGCGGGGATTACCCAAAAATTTCTGCAGAATCTGGTGAGGATTGCCCTTGCATCCTTGGATGTAAAACCGCAGGAGCGGATTCCCGATTCCATTCGGGCAAGACAGGGGTTGTCCACTCGCTTGGAAGCTTTTGAGTCAATCCACTCCCCCGACTCTTTTACGGAGCTTTCCAACGCAAGAAACTATTTCATTTTCGAGGAACTCTACGAATTTGCCCTGAGCATCGCAGGCGCAAAACGCCAGCGCCGCCGTCTGGTGGCTCCCAAGCTCACTGCTACCGCCGATGTGCGGGAAAGATTCCGAAAGAATCTCCCCTTCGCCCTCACCACGGGGCAGGAGGAAGCCATCGCCGACGTGGAGCGCGATCTTGCGTCGGGGCTTGCCATGCGACGGCTCATCTCAGGCGACGTGGGTAGCGGTAAGACGGTCTGCGCCGCCGCCGCGGTCTACATTGCTGCCGAAAACGGCTACCGCGCGGCTTTGATGGTACCCACCGAGATCCTCGCAAGGCAACACTTTGCCGATCTGACAAAACTCTTCGAACCGCTGGGCATCCGCGTAGGACTGCTGGTGGGCTCGCTCACCGCCGCCGCTAAGCGGAAGGTCAAGACTGCCGCCGCCATCGGCGAGATCGATCTGCTGATCGGTACCCACGCGCTCCTCTCGGAAGGCGTGGAGCTGCCGAGGTGCGGGCTGATCATTACCGACGAACAGCACCGCTTCGGTATCGCCCAACGGGGCGCCCTTGCGGGCATCACCGAGGGCGTGGTGCACAATCTCGTCATGAGCGCAACCCCCATCCCCCGCACGCTGGCGCTGGTACTCTATGGCGATCTGGACGTTTCCTCCATCCGTACGATGCCCCCGGGACGAAAGAAGGTCTCGACTTTCTTGGTGGACGACACCTACCGCACCCGTATGGAGGGGTTCATCGAAAAGCAGGCGGCGGAGGGACATCAGACCTACATCGTCTGTCCCGCCATCGAGGCGCGGGATGAGGATGACGAGGGTGCACTGGTGGGTATCGACGGTCACAAGGTGGACAAAACGCCGCTTCACAACGCTGTGGAATACGCCGAAAGCCTCGCCGCACGCCATCCCGATCTGAAGATCGGCGTCCTTCACGGCAAGATGAAGGGTGCGGAGAAAGATAAAATTATGGCGCGCTTCGTCTCGGGCGAGGTGCAGGTGCTGGTCTCCACCACCGTCATCGAGGTAGGCATCAACGTCCCCGCCTCCACGCTGATGATCGTGGAGAACGCCGAGCGATTCGGTCTCTCCCAGCTTCACCAGCTCCGCGGCCGCGTGGGCAGAGGAGATGCGAAGTCCTGGTGCATCCTCGTCAGCGATACCCGGAGCGAGGATGCAAAAGCCCGGCTGAACGCCCTCTGCGACACCGCCGACGGCTACGAGATCGCCGAGTTTGATTTAAAACAGCGCGGTCCCGGCGACTTCTTTCCCCCTGTGGGAGAGGGCGCACCCTCGGGACGCCAGCACGGACAGCTCCGCTTCAGACTGGCATCGCTCTGCGACGATATGACCCTCCTGCAAGCCGCCTTCGCCGCGGCAGAGGAGACGTTGGCAGGGGACGGCTGAACCGTTGTTCCTGATTGTAGGGCGGGGGCTTGCTCCCGCCGGCGAACAAGTTTTATCTAACGTACTTTTTTCGACGGACGGTCGAGGACGCCCGTCCCTACAAGTATGCAATAGTTTACGAGCGGCGGGAGCAAGCCCCGCCCTACGTCGTTTGGGGCAAAATCCCTCTTCGCAACCACCGGTTGCGGAATTTCCAAGGCGAATTGGTGGAAAAATCCACTTACTTGCGGTAAAATGAAGGCACCAAATCAAATTCGGAGGATCATTTATGAACATTGGATCAACCATTTACAAACTCCGCACCGCAAAGAATCTGTCCCAAGAGGAGCTTGCCGAGCGGCTGGACGTCTCACGGCAATCGGTGTCCAAGTGGGAGACTGACGCCTCGGTGCCCGATCTGGATAAGCTGGTGAAGCTGTGCGAGATTTTCGAGGTCACGCTGGACGAACTTGTCGGACGGGACTCGCCCAAAGATGAAAGGGAGGAGCCGACACCTCCACCGCAACCGCAGGTGATTGTGCAACAGATGCCTGCAAAAGAATCGTTTTTTACGTTCAATAAGGTTTTAGGTAGCATCTTACTACTTGCTTCTGTATTGTCCGCTGTGCTGAGTGGCCATTTACGTAATTTTGTATTGGGTGGTTTCCCATTGTATATCGGTGGGTCGTATCTTTTAACGGAAATGCAGAATCGATGGCTGGGGTATTCGTTTTGGATCTATCTTGAGAAGATGTGTGAGATTCAACTTTTGATCGAATTATGGTGCAAGACCGAATCAACTGTATGGAAGATGGTATTGATCCCGATTATTATCGTTATTTTTGTTGCGACCTCTATTATTTGGGTGCGTATTTATCAAAAACGTGTGCAACAAGCAACGATAGCTGCAAAATTCGATCATGCAATTCTTGTGGCTTTGGGCTGGCTTGTGCATTTTGCGTGCATCCTGTTCTACGCTCTCCGAGTGACAGGGGTGATTTCGTTCGGCGGTCAATATTGGTGGCTGCTTGTGTCTCTTGATTCCTGCTTGGTAATGGTTTACTATACCACCGCTTATCTCATTCACCGCAAGAAAACCAAATAACAAAATCGGCTCGGCAAGCATTCGCCGAGCCTTTTTCTAAAAGTTTTTGAAGCATTCCAAAGGGAACTTCATTTAAGAAGTTCCCTTTGGCGGGGTTGTAGTTCGATCGGGCGAACTACGGGGTAGCGCCCCAATATTACTTGCTTGCCTCTTCGATAGCAACTGCTACTGCAACAGTCATACCAACCATGGGGTTGTTACCCGCGCCGAGCGCATATGTGATACCATCTATACACCCTTTTGTCAATGGATATCATCAAATAAAAATCCAAAAGAGGGGAACGAATTGAGTGGAGCGGTGAACCAATCGAAGAAACATTGTGATTAAAGATGCTTAAAATTGCGAAACACCTTGATTTGTTTTATTAAATGTGGTAGAATATAAAATATCCTCCAATATTTGACTCTCAATCAAGCTTGCCGGGGATGTCTGTCGTTTATCTTTTCAAGGAGAAATGTTATGAAGCTATCCCATCAAAAACTCTCACTGTTTTTCGCAGTATTGCTTGTTTTTTCGCTGGTGCTCGGGCTTGCGCCCGTCGTACAAGCGGAGGAGGCATCGGGCGATACCGTCAGCATCCTCGCTTGCTCCGACTTCCAGGCGCCCGAGGGCAATATGGAAGGTCGAAACACCGTCACCGACATACTGAATGCCATGATGAAAGACGGCATTACCAAGGCAGATGGCTTTCTCTGCTGCGGTGACTACGACTACGAATACACCGATACCAGAGGCGGCGTCTCCTCGCTGCGCTCTGCTGTTAAAAAATTTGTTCCGTCGAATCACGTCTTCGTGCAAGGCAACCATGATACTGCCATCGGTACCAACGGACTGTGTTATAGCGGAAACAACGATCCTGCGCATGGCAAATACGGCGTTTTTGCCATCAATGAAGACGATTATATGTGGTACAACTCGGACGAGAATACCGTCAAGCACACCACACAAAATCTGATCGATTACCTGAACGAAAAGCTTGCCGAGGGCTATGACAAGCCGATCTTCGTCGTATCTCACCTGGGCTTGCATTATTCGATGCGCACCTATTATGAAGGCGATTGTAAATACGCATACTATATTTTCAATGCCCTCAACGAGGCGGCGAAAAAAGGTCTGAACATCGTTTATCTGTACGGACATGATCATTCTAACGGCTGGGATGATTATCTCGGCGGTGCTGCGGTCTATCTGGCCAAAGGGGATTCGATCCTCGTCGGGCAAGGGACGAACACCAGCAAAAAGAAAAAGACCTTGGCATTTACCTATCTGAATGCTGGCTACGTCGGCTACTATTCTAACGTCAACGGGCAGGACGATGCGCTGACAATGACCTATATCACGGTGTCCGATCAGGACGTCACGATTACACGTTACGATAAAAACGGTAAGCATGACTTGAAATCCGCAGGCATCACCAACGAGTATAAGAACGAAAACGGCTATACCCCCAATCCCGACGTATATCCCTCTCCGCAAACCGTGCCGCTCACCTCGGTCAGCGATCGGACACCGATCGACGACCTTCTGAATATCGATAAAACGAACCCCGTCTACCGCAAGATCACGTCCCTCGACGAGCTCAAGGACGGCGGAAAATACCTGATCGTTTCCAGAAGCCACGCATCTATTATGCTTGCCAAAGAGGTCACCAAAAACGGTTCAACCGGCATTCGCACAGGCTTTGACCTGGAGGGCACGGAGCTGTTCGGCGATAGTCTTGCCTACGCCGACTGTATCGGCAAAGAATGGGTCTTCAAAAAAACCGGCAGAGGATGGCTGATCGGCGACGGTGAACGCTATATCGCGCACGAGGATATGACCGCTTCGGGCAAAGGTATTGCGGCCAAGCTGGCAGACACCGGTTGCCATATCACCATCGAGGGAGAAGGAGTCTTTACCTTCTCTTCCGGCGACTATTCCTTCAACTACAACAGCCGCGATCTGATCAACTTTTATACCTCCGATCCTTCCTCCTTCTATCTGTACGAGCCGGTGGGCTACGGGGTGACGGTAGATGGCGGCAATGCCGCATCGGACGGCACGCGCGTTACCTATGCCAAGCCGGGGGATGTTCTCACGCTGACCGCATCCGACGCGCCGGCGGGCTATGTGTTCGACCGTTGGGTGGTCACCACCGGTAATGTCTCTCTGACTGATCCTACCCAAATGACGTTGACGCTGACAATGCCCGACGAGGCGATTACGATTGAGGCAACCTATCAGGCGATTGCGGTTGATGCCACAGCTCCCGACTCCAACGACTCGCCTACGCTTTGGATCGTGCTCTCGGTCGGCGGCGGCGCCCTCGTTGCGATTGCAGGGGCTGTTGTCGTCATCTTCCGTATGAAGAAAAAAGCGAAATAAACCACGCTTAAAACATGAAAAAAGTTAGACACATCATGATGGATTTCTCCAAAATGATGTGTCTAATTTGTTTATTGACTTGCTTTTTGCACTTTTACCGTTTTTCGACACAAAGTGCCGATTTTTAATCGATAAATCCGATTACTTGCTTGCCTCTTCGATCGCAACTGCAACGGCAACAGTCATACCAACCATGGGGTTGTTACCGGCGCCGATCAAGCCCATCATCTCTACGTAAAAGTCGCCTTACGTTGCAGAATGCGAAGAAGTGAGAGGGGTATTCCTTGAACTGAACACATCATTCTGATGTGTCGTTACACACATTATACCTCCAACTATAATCAACTGTCAAGCATTCTCTAACAACTTTTTAACAACTTTTTACGATCTTTTGATCAACTGCCAAGCAACTATGAATCATCTTTGCTTGACGGCGTATTGTACAAGAACAGCATCTTTTCAAGATGGGTTTTGAAGTCATCGACTACCCATTCTGGCGAAAGAATTTTCGCTTGATTGCCAAGTCCGCAAAGCCAACCGTAGAGTTGCTTGCTCACACTGACTTTCACAGTGGCAACGAAATATTTGTCGCCGTCGCTACTGTAAACTGCGCCCTTTGTGCCAAAGCGATCAATGAACGCTTCTAAAATATGATTCATCGCTCTGAAGGTGACGTGTTCTGATTTTCCGCCATACATCGAAAAATGCTCTTGCAGATAGGCTTCCAAGTTGAGTTCCTTGAACGCATCTGCGCCCTCTCTTGGCTCACCAATCAGTTCAACGTCTTTCATTCTGTCAATGCGGTAATGAACCATCTTTTTCATTTTGTCGTCAAAGCCAATCAAGTAATAATAACCGTCGCTGATCAAAAGCTTGTATGGGCTGACGATGTACCACTCACCACGACGACGCTCTGTGCGTTTCACGCCGTTTTGAATAGTGTAGTTCAAATACTTGAATTTGATCTTTTCCGGCGTGTGAGTTTTCTTTCCTCTGGTGCGACTCATGGCGGCGTTGATCTTGCTGACGATTTCGTAAAGCGCCGTATTTTCTGTTTTGACTCTATCTGCAAGGAAGGTGTCACGCTTGATGGTTTCGGCTTGATGTTCGCTGACAAGATCGCAAACGACGTGCGTTAAGCGCTTGGCACGCTTCTGGTCGATGAATTTGGCGGAATAAACGCATTCCATCCACCTTGTAGTGTCTTTTGCGCACGTAATAGCCTTTACGGTGCTCGTCGTAGATGATAGTGCGGTTTTCTTCGTCTTGCAGAAGTTCCTCTGCTTCTTCAATGGTTTCTGCGAGAGGGATTCCGTAGTGATCCCTTGTTGTCAGCAGAATCGCTTTGTTGATCTCGTTGATATCTTTGTAGATGGAGCGGCGTTCTGCAGAAATGCCGCACTCTTGCAGATATCCAACGATATCGTTGACACAAGCAACGTGACTTGCATCAGAGGCACGCATCAGATATTCATAAACCAAAAAGGGCTTCATTTTCTGATCTGCCTTGCGCCCTTTGCCCTCAATCTCTGCCATAACCTCACCGCCTTTCGATGCCATTATTATACCATATTGAAGTGCATTTTTCAATGTAAAAAAATTGAGTTTTTCGGCGGTTTTGGGTTTACAAATCAAGAAAAATGTGATATAATGATAGAGCCAAACAAAAAACAAATATTTTCTAAGGGGAACTCTCTATTTTTATAGGGGGTACTATACCCATTTTTAGATCAACCTAATGAATTTGGTAAAAGCGCAAATTCCGCAGGTTGGTCTGGAGAGTTATCCTTTTCAATTTGTTTTTTGTTTGGCGACAATTGGAGTTTGCGTTTTTCGGTGCGCTGACTTCGGTTGGCGCACTTTTTTATTTTCACCGAAAAATATTCATATTTTAGGAGAAAATAAAATGAAAAAGGCAATTGACTACCAAGACCTCTATTTGAAACAGTATAAAAACATCCCTAACATCTGGTTCTGGGGAGCACTGATTCTCATCGGTGTCACTTCTACGATTGTAGCATTGACGTTCTTTACAGCGGAGTTTCCTAAGACCGGTATAGGATTGGTTGTATTACTTGGCGGTTGGGCTGTAGCCGCCGGACTTTCGTTCTTTGCGCGTTGGGTCTCTTCTATCGCTATTTCTCAGAAGGTTGTTGTCGCTGATTCTCTGCTTATGATCAAAAACAACTCTGCAAACCAATCCGCTCCCGCTATGGAAGAAAAGCTTACTGTTGAGACGGATTCTTGCAACAAAGATATCGCGGAGTCCAAGCCGGCAAAAGAAAAACCAGTACTGTCTGACGAGGACAAGAAAAAGAAGAAAAAGATCATTTATATCACCGCTACATTAACCGGTGTGTGTGCGTTGTATACCTTGCTTCAATTGATCATTGGTATCCATTTCCCCTTGGAAGTTATCATTGATGTCATTATGGCAATCGGCGCTGTGGCTTCTCCCGTTGTCGGAGTATTGTTAATAAAAAAATAGATAAATACGAATGATGTTCCGATTTTTTATCAAGCAAATTGATTGTACTAACTTCTTTAGAAACATCGCTCACAAGCAGATTGATATAGTTTTGCGTAATCTGCAAACTACTGTGACCAAGCAATTTGGAGAGGGAAACCACGTTGCCTCCATTCAGAACCCACTGTTTAGCGAATGTGTGGCGATAGCGATGAATGCCAGTGGTTTCAACGCCACGCCGCTTGTTGTATTCGTAAAGCATATGATAACAAGTGCTCTTGATGAGTTGCTGTCCGTAAGCGTTGCAGAACAAGAAGTCGTCTGTGGTTTGGTGCTGTCGGAATTTCAGAAACTCCTTCAAAATGTTTCCCAACGTATCGTTGAAGGGAACAATCAAACTCTTTCGGTTTTTCGTCACTGTGACGTGAACAACGTTGTTGTCAAAGTCAACGTCTTTGATGCGAATGTGCATCAGACTGCGCTGGCGCACTGCTGTGCTGAACAAAAAGTTGGTCATTACCCAACATTGATACTCTGTGAAACTGCACTTTTTGATATTTGGTTTTTTCAGCAACGCAAACAGTTCTTCTTCACTGTACGTTTCAACGTTGGTTCTGTCAACCTTGATGGCTTGCATACGAAAATGGGGAAGATAACCTTCTCTCATCAGAAAATGCATCGTCGTAATAAAGTCACGCAGATAGGCGTTGATGCTGACATCATTGTGCAAGGTTTCACGCAAAAACACCACATACTTCTGATACACAGATTCATCAATGTTACTGATCAGCATATCCTTGCCGAAAAATTTATAGAATTGTGTGTAACTCTGCTTGTAGTGATTGATTGTACCTTCACGCAGATTTCTGGCTCTGCAGTTGTCTAAATACTTGTTGCAACCCTCTTCCAGAGTTAAGAAATTTTGCTCCATCATTCGCAGTTTTTTCATACTTTCCACCTCAAAAACAATTGGACACATCACACCGCAAAATGCGAAAATGATGTGTCCAATTCATTTTTGTGGAATTTTGTTAAAAAGATGATTTTTCGTATTTGGGAAGATAATGGAAAGTTGTTAAAACTTGCTTACTTCTTACCAAAAACGCTATAAAGTCATTCTTTTTTCAGCAATTACTTGCTTGCTTCCTCAATCGCAACTGCAACGGCAACAGTCATACCAACCATGGGGTTGTTACCTGCGCCGATGAGACCCATCATCTCTACGCATCAGAGGCTTTAGCCATAGCTTCGGGGTGAATAGCTTATGCCCAAAGCCTTATAAATCAAGCTTTTCGATATAAAACATTGCAAAATCCATTCCGTTGAACACATCATTTTTAGTTTTGCTGAATGCATTATATCGTGTTTTGGGGCTTTCGTACATGGCTTTTGGAAAAGTATAGTTGCAACTTTTTTGCGAACTGGGTGATTTGATATTAGGTCGTATGCGCTTCTGTTTTTTGTTATAAGTTAAGGTCGATAACAGGAAAAAACTTGTTGTCGACTTTTTCTGTTTTGCCATAGAATCTTGACAAATCGCCCCAAAAATGTTATACTATAAGAGCCAAATCAATCGAATATTGTAACGTATAGAACGCAACCCGTTTTTAATATGGGGGTACTATACTCTTTTTGTCGTTCTTATGTGTTTGAATTTGATAAAAATGCAAATTCCTATCCACATAAGAATGCAGGCGTTCTGTACGCTACGTTACATAGGGATTGGTTTGGCGACTATCGGAGTTTGCGTTTTTTAGGCGTTAACTTCGGTTGGCGCCTTTTTTGTTTTGTGTTTCGGAGGATGAATCGATGAAAAACGACGTACTTAAGAGCTTCTTTAAGGAGTATAAGGAATATCTGGTAGATACCGATCGCTCTCTCAACTCCGCAGATCAATATTGTACGTATTTGAGAAAGGCTTGCTCTTTCTTAAATCTCGGCGAAGGATTTCTTGAAGCAATTATTGCTATCTCAGATGCGAACGTACAGACTGCGCTTTGCGAGTATATAATGGCAAAGCTTTCCAATGAGTTCAAGAATGCCACGGATAAGGTTCTGAAAAAGCAGATTTCAAACTATAAGTCTGCGGTTGTTGCATTATCCGAATTTCTTACTTATGAGGATGATGAAAGTGATGCAACATTGTCCCTTCTCCCCGCAGTTACATTACCTTTTGAAAGCGTATATGATCAAAAAGAGTTAATTAAAATATTCAAAAGTCGTCTTGAATCGCAAGACCGATACTATATGGATGAAGGCGATAATGCTTCATTTTCGGCTCGCATTATAAAGAGATTCGCTACCAAAACAAAAAGAAAAGACATATATAAAGAACTCATATTAAATACAAGATTTCTCTATCAGGCAGATGAAAGTAAATTTTTTCGTTTGAGCGAGATCTCACGACTTATCGTTAAGACCGACGGCTTTGTTAAAATCGAGGTAAAAGGCACAGAATATGACGTTTATACTCAGGTTTACGTTAAAGGTAAATTCATTGGATTTGAGCTTCTTCGAGTTAGTTCCGTCTCTCTTGTCAGCCTTGATCACGTACGTTCTATGCATGAATTGTATCCAAGCTTTCTTGATGAGCACAATGAGCTTAAGAAGCTTTCGGATAACGTGCTAAAGCATAGACGCGAGCATCTTGATATGAGGTACGACCAATTTGCAACATACTATTATAATGAGATTTACCCCGACATTTCAACTGAAGAAGGCGTTGTAATTGATGAAAATCGTTTGATGGATGAAGTGTGTGAGTTTATTGAGCAACTTGAACTTATAATTCTTCATAAGAGTTATAATAGTAGCAAAAATGATGGCTAATGATAAAGGGGAATATAATTATGTGTAATGAACTTAATTCAAAAATTAGGTCTTGCCTGGACGAGAGGTTGTTGGATGCTGAAGAAGATATGCGTCTTAAAGAAGCAAGCCTGGAGACTGTTTGCGCAGGAAACGTATTGATTTCGGCGGCGTCTGCGGAATTGGAAGAAGCAGATCAAACAATAGTCGATTGGGCAAAAGAAAATTCTGTTAATTTGGTTATTATTGAGTATGGAGACCCTGCATACACACAGTATGGTCATGCAAGCTTTGGGAACATCCACAATATTGAATTCGTGTCTATATCCAATGAGCAATTTGCAATTTTGAATTCACCCAAAACGGTGTTGTATTTCAGACGAATTGATCAAATGAGAGATAAAATGGTGCGTCGTCATTTGCTTGACTTTATGAGAAGGCATTTGGCAATATTGGGTGACGAAAAAGTTTATTTTGCAAAGAATATTTTGTTTACAATAGCTACAATCTCTAAGGATATGGACCATTATGAAAAATATGAACTGTGTACGGTGGATGCCAAAGACGCATTCTTGTTTAAAGTGAAATAACTCAAAAAAGCAATTAGCGACTCGGAGAAATCTGTGTAGCTTTTTATGTAATTATTGAATAAGAAAAGAGGAATAATTCGCTCAAAAAATAATTTAGGGAAATTTCCCTAAACCGCTTGACAAATAGGGAAAAATATGCTATGATGTAGACACAGCTTAAAAATGTTGAAATTGTGTGTGACTATTAAGAGAAATATAACCTATTCTCGATATCACGAAGGAGGATACTATGGGAAACAAATTAGACACTCTGATTGAAAAATACAGTCAAGGCGTTACGATCAAGGACCGTGGAATCGGACTTAAATTAAAATATATAAAGGAACTGTACGCGGAGTGCGGAAGCTCTGAGGAAATGCATCTGTTCTCGGAGATCGTTGATAACTTTTGCGAGATCATTGAGAGCGTGCAGCCGGTTGACACAACCGAGATAGACGCTATTCCGTGGGCGCCGTATGAATTCTCATTTGCCGACGAGTTTGGTTCCGACGAAGCGTTTTTTGAGGTGTTTCGGATATATTTCAGTGATCGCCATGCGGAAAGCACGATTACGGATTATATCAACCGCATCAAAACCTTTCGGAATAAGTATGCAACGACGTACTTGAAGGATATCTACGGTGAGGATTACTTATCCGACGGGGTCGAGGTAGGACACATTTATGAGAATATTGAGCATATTCTTGCGACCTTCAAGCCTAAAACGAAGACGGAGTTAAATATTTATTCTGCGTTAAAAAAACTAAATGAATATAAGAATCACAGAGAACAGTCGTGAAAAGGAGAGGTATTATGGGAACGGTAAAACACAAAAGATTTGGAGAGGCAAAAATCATTCACAGAGACGGGGATCGTATTACAATCAAGTACGATAAGAGCGGCATGGAGACCGAACTTAAAATTCCAGAATCCTTTACGGTTGGTATTTTTGAAATCGATGCTGATCTGCAACGCGAAGTAGATGCAGCACTTGAGGCGCAGGAAGAAAAGCGGAGGGTTGAACGAGCAGAGCGAGAGGCGCAGAGAGCGTGGGTACAAGTTGTTCATGCTCCTGCTGCAGAAACAAACCGTGCACGCAAAAAGCCTGCGAAAGTGAAGGTAAAGGGAACGATAGAGATGGACTTTGAGGAATATTTAATCGCATCTGGATATAGCGAAGAAACACCAAGCGGAGCGCCAAGCACTGTAAACGCGTATCTCAATGCAGTTGCATTGATTCTGGACGCGGAACATCTTACATGGCAATCATTGATCGATCAGATTTCAATGGTAGTAGCACTGTATGATATCGGTGGTGCTAAAGAAGATATCGGAAGCAAGAGCAATTATACTTATATCAACGCTCTGCGAAGATTCGAGGATTTTGTTAACAATTCAACACTGTAAAGAATCGGTATGATAATATATTAAAAAATAGCGCCCCAAAAAGGAGATAAATATGAGAATAGCAGTTTTATTTGGTTCCTTTAACCCCATGACCAACGCTCATATTGCCGCAATGAAGACGGCTGTGGAGAGCCTTGATGCCGATAAAGGACTGTTCGTTGCCACCAACGGACAGTACCTTAAGAGAAAGACAGTCAAGATAAGCGATCCCTTCTATCTGTCTGAGGAAGAGAGAAAAGAGATCATTGAGAAGGTTTGTGAGAATGAGGACAAGCTTGGCTTTTGGGGTTATGAGCTTGGCGGCATCAATCCAAGCCGTTATAAAACGCTCATGAAGATCCAAAAACAGTACCCCGATGCCGAGATTTATGAAATTATGGGTGCAGACAAGGTGCGCACTCTTTCGATGTCCAAGCACGGTGAGGAATACGTCGGCAACATTCGCTTTGCCGTGTTTGAGAGAAACGGCATTGAGGTGGAGCAACTGTTTGCTGAAAACCGGTTACTGGACGCACACAGAGATTCCTTTGTGATTCTGCCCGAGCTTGAAGAGATCAGCTCTACCGAGGTGCGCCGCCGTTTCTATGAGGGAGAAGATTATTCAGACCTCGTTCCCGTACCTGCCGCAGAGGTTCTCGGCAGACACAAGACATCGGATTTCAGCATTTCCTTTGCCGAAAAAATGCAGGTCATGATGAAGACCGGCCGTTTTGGTGAGAATAACGCGCGCAAGGTGGTTTACGGCGAAAATCTCAAGCTCTTTCTCGCTTGGAAAGACGGGAAAAACGAGATCGACTTTGGCGATTACCGTGAATTTCTCGATAGCACCAAGCTGTATAAAACGGCTTATGACGTCAGCGACTTGGGAACCGTGTATGAAACCACCGAGACGAGCTGTATCAACGCCGATTGTGTGGACTTGGCGGAGCAGCTGCTCGCACAAGGATATAATCCCGCAATTCTCAACCTCGCTTCCGCAAAGAAGCCGGGCGGAGGCTACCGTGACGGCATGGGTGCACAGGAGGAGTCGCTTTGCCGTAGTTCTAATCTCTCTTTGTCGCTGTATCAGTACGGCGATCCCAAATATATCAACGTCCGCGAGTGCGGCGTTCCCGTCAAGGAGATCGGCTATCCTCTTGATTTGAATTACGGCGGTATTTATACTCCAAGAGCCACCTTCTTCCGCAATAACAGAGATAAATTCTATACCCTGAGAGATACAACCTTCAAGTGCGACGTGATCACAGTCGCCGCGCTGAGCTTTAACGGAAGATCAAACTTCGCTTATGCCGATGAGATGTCATACCGCGCTCCCGACGGTACTTTTACACCCGAGGGCGAGGAAATCATGCTCAATAAAATCCGCACCATCTTCCGCATGGGCGTAGAGCACGGCAAGGATGCGCTGGTGCTGGGCGCATTCGGATGCGGCGCATACCGTCTGCCCTCGTCGGAGGTGGCGCGACAGTTCCGCATGGTGATGGAAGAGCCCGAGTTTAAGAACAAGTTCAAGCTGCTTGTGTTCGCCATTCTGGAAAAGCCCAGAAAGCCTCACGGACTTGACGGTATGTTTGCTCCGTTTTATGAGGAATTTGGAGCTTATGCACCGTAATCTATTTCTGTCCGAAAAAGCTTTTTTACTAAACCGCCCAAATCCTGCTGAGCGTACTGTATAGTAGAGTAGTGGGCCATGTGAGAAAAATGTGGTTCGAGAAAGGAATTTATATATGAGCGAAAATGATATGAAGGAGTGGGTATTCGTACCCGAAGAAGAAAGTGAGAACGTGCCTGTCTCGTTGCCCACTGCCGAGAGAATGGGCGATTTTATGGTGAGAAACGGAAACGAGGCTGTTGAATATGTGGGCGCGGATAAGGTTGCCGTTATCCCCGAAGGAATTACGAAGATCGGGTTATTTTTCTTGGAGGGCAAGCACGTAACCGAGGTGCGTATCCCGTCCACGGTTACCGAAATGGGCGTTGGTTCATTTCTTGAAGCTCCCGACTTGAAAAACATATTTGTTGATGAGGCAAATCCCGCTTATCAATCGATCGACGGTTGTCTTTATGACAAAAGCGGAAAGATCTTTATACGGTGTCCTTCCGATAGAGAATCGATAGAAATAGCCGAGGGCACCGAAAAAGTGGAGTCCTGCGCTTTCTTTCAATGCTCTGTAAAAGAGATTAAGTTTCCTTCGACGTTGAAGCTTTTGGAAGAGGGGGCGTTTATGTCTTGCTCGATTTGGGAGAGAATGGACGAGCTTATTCTGCCCTACGGTGTGGAGCTTGCTAAGGAAGTCTTTATGTATAGCACACTTCCTCCCCGTATTACGTTGCAGGGTGTTACTAAGCTTCCCGAGCGCGCGTTTGCCAATGCAACATTTGGAATGGTGCGCCTACCGGATACCTTAACCGAGATTGGTGATGATGCGCTTTCGGGCAATGATGCCTGCCGTGTTTATATACCGAAGTCCGTAACGAAAATGGGAAAGGGCGTATTCAACTATTATTACAGCGACGGCACGGAGGGGTATTTTGAGGATGACCTCGATTCTGACGTTTGTTCTTGCCCCGATGGATTTGTGCTTGGCGTTGACAATGAGGAATGTGCCGCCGCGCAGTACGCAAGGGAGAGCGATATCCCTTATGAAGTTGTGACCGACATAGAGGAGTTTTTGAACGTAGAGCGCCCTGAAATCTATCACATTTATGAGATGCGTATGAAAGATCGCAATAAGCAAACCGAAGACGATGAACCTTGGTGAGATAAGGAGAAAAACATGAGCGAAAATAATAGAAAAGATTTTGATATGGAAGAAGATCCTTTTGCAGGCGCTCCCGGTTTGGATCCTACGCTTGAATGGTCTGAGGAGGCTTATTATCTTGTGCTGTTGGCGAAAGATGCTTCCGAGATTGAAAACAGGACAGATATTAGCGCCGATGATTGGTGTAGTGCGGCGCATCGCTTTGACTTTGAAGAAAAACACGAAAAAGCCGCGCTGGGCTTTACTAAGGCGGCAGAGCTTGGCAACGTTTTGGCAAAGTTCTACCTTGCGCAGTGTTACGAAAACGGCAAAGGCGTTGCGCAAGACTACATCAAAGCGGCAGAGCTTTATATAGAAGTGTCCGATTGCGAAAACAGAGAAAAATTTACATGCTCGGACCCCGAGTGTCCTTACGTTTATCCCCAATATGAAGCCGAATATGCCCTCGGAAACTTTTACGAAAGAGGTCTTTTACCTGATTCCACGATGGAAAAGGCGGTAGAATGGTATCTTCGAGCGCAAGATGACGGAAGTAATGAGGCGGATTACAAGCTGGTGGAATGTTTTCTTGCGGGAAAAGGTGTCGAACAAAACTATGACATGGCTGCCGAAAAGCTGTATTCTGCACATCATTGGAGCAGCGGATGGGACGCACGCAGTTTTACGTTTGCAAAAATGCTTGATGAAAAAACAGAACGTCATCAGCTTCATATTTGTGAGATTCTTGCCGAGTGCTATTTGAAGGGCATTGGTATCGAAACGGACAAAGAAAGAGCTGTCGAATACCACAAGAGGGCAGAGGGTTTGAGGGCAGAGCGGGAAGCAGAGGCGCGAGCGTGGGCAGAAAAGATGCTGAAAAATATAAAAAGAGAGCATTTGTCATCTGACGAAGCTCCGTGGTAAGAAAAGGAGAAAATATGAGCGAAAACAACAGAAAAGATTTTGATATGGAAGAAGATCCTTTTGCAGGTGTGCCCGATTTTGACCCTGCGCTTGGTTGGGGGGATGAGGAAATTTATGATCTTGTCCTATCGGCAAGGGATATTTCATGTCTTGAGGGCAGAACGGATATCAGTGCTGATGATCTGATTAGTGTGTCGTCTCACTTTGACGTGGAGGGAAAACACGAAAAAGCCGCGCTATGCCTTACTAAGGCGGCAGAGCTTGGCGACGTTTTGGCAAAGTACTACCTTGCAGAGCGTTATGAAGACGGTAAAGGCGTTGTGCAAGACTACGTAAAGGCGGCAGAGCTTTATATGGAAGTGTCAAATTGCAACGAGATTCTTATTGATCACGATTTTTACCCTAAATCCTGGTCCAAATACGCCGTCGGAAGCTTTTACGAAAGAGGTCTTCTGCCCGATTCCACGATGGAAAAGGCAGTGGAGTGGTATCTTAGAGCAGAAAAGGAAGGTAGCAATGAGGCGGCTTACAAGCTGGCAGAATGTTATCATTCAGGAAAAGGTGTCAAGCAAAATTACGACATGGCTGCCGAAAAGCTGTATTCTGCACATCATTGGAGCAATGGACATGACGCACGTAGCTTCACTCTTGCCAAAGCGCTTGACGGAAAAACAGAAACTCATCAGCTTTATATTTGCAAGATACTTGCCGAGTGTTATTTGAAGGGCATCGGCACCGATAAGGATGAAGAAAAAGCACACGAATACCACTCAAAAGCAGAAGCTTTGGAGGCAAAGCTCAAAGCAGAGACTGAGGCGTGGGCTGTATCGTTAGATGATGACGAAAGGCCTTGGTAAGAAAAGGAGAAAATATGAAAAAATTTGAGTTGACACGAAAGATCTTACATAATAATGATGTTCTTGTTATTCCCGAGGGAGTCACGCATGTCGTTGCTCCAATCGAGATTGAGGACGGAATAGATATGTACGATATGGACATCAGTGAAATACATTTGCCGGCATCTTGTGAGGTGGTGGACCTTGATTCATTTAATGATTTTTTCTATGCCCTGAAACGAATTGTGGTGGCACCCGAAAGCAAGTACTTTTCCTCAGACGAGGACGGTGTGCTTTTCAGTGCAGATCGAAAGAGAATGATCAAGTATCCCGCAAATAGAGAATCGGATACTTATTGGATCCCTGACGAGGTGGAAGAGATTGCTACCAATTGCTTTTGCGGAACAAATGCCTTGAAAAAGCTTTATTTCGGCAAAAATGTCAAACGATTGAGCAGCTGCTCTCTCGGCAATTTTATGTTGTTCGAGTTGAACAGAATCTTTATACCGCCCACCGTTACCGAGTTGCAACACCATGTTTTTGACGTTGTAATACCCGACCATCATCTTTACACCCTAAATCCGGATGTTTCGGAATATTATTACCCCGTAGGAGTTGTTGGCGGCGCGCATGGCTCTGCCATAGAAGAATACTGCAAGTATTGGAATATTGAATTTATCGAGTGGGACGAAAATAACGTGGACGGTTTTTATGCCAAACCTCTTGATGAATTGCGTAGAACGGCTGAAAATTGGAATTGACAATAAGGAGAAACAACCATGGCAAGAACAGAAACGATAAAAGATTCGGCGTATCGCCCGATCGCAATTTTGACTTATGAGGACAACGGAGACATCAAGGTGCAGGATTGGCAGAGCCGCATGATCGTCGGCTATTACAGAAAGAGCCGTGACGTGACCACCGATTTTCACGGCAGAATCATCGCCCGCGGCAACGTCGTTGGTATGCTGATCGGAAGAAAATAAACGATTGAGTTTACGAAAGGAAAACGATATGGAAGAAAATAAAAACATGAGTAACGTCAAAAAGATGCGTGTAGCCGAGTATTGTTACTCCGCAACACCGGGCTATCATCCCGTATTCTCCGAGGATAATGAGGAGCTGTATTCTGTTTCGGACGATAGAAGAGATCTCTGCGTGGATGTAAGAAGAGCGCTCTGCGGTGCTCCTCGCAGACCGCTGCGCAAAGGACCTCGCAAACCCGAGATTTTCTATGAGCGCAACGAGTATATTCGCTCATACATAGAACGGAACGTTCCTGATTTTTATGATAAAGTGGAAACGCTGATATTTAATACAATAGGATGTCACGAAGATGAGCTTTTTGTATTTGACGCTGAATTTTTGCGCTCGATCTTCCCGAATTTGAAGACAGTATGTTGCCACGACACCGTCACTATTGAAAACGCCTCGCCTGCGCTTCGTGTTCTTGATCCGTTTGAAGTGGGAGAGTATAGCTTTGAGTTGGCACGTGCTAAGAATTTTGACGAAGCAGACCACTACTTCGGAATGCTTTGGGCGTGGAACTCCGAATGGGCGAAAATCTGGGGAGAGGTTGCAAATGATTATAACCGTAAGCCCGAGGATCACCCGAAACCTGACTACGAAGCTGTTATTTGGTCGGGCATGGACGATCTTTTTCGGTTGTATTTGCTTGGCCGGTACACGCGAGATTACTTTTTTGAGGAAGAAAATAAAGTGACCGTAAATAAACATCAAGATTTCAACAAAGCAATTGCATTCCTGCCCACGCGATTTCAAAACTGCGGTGCGCATGAAGTGGGCGAAAAGCTCTTTTGGGATCTTCAAGACATATCGAGCGAAAAAGAGCCCGATTACGATAGCTTTGTGAAAGTGATTTTGGAATCCGAGAAAATCATCCCCGGCGCGTTTATGGGGCTTCTGAAAGGAATGTGTACATACGGTTGTATAACAAAAAACGAATGGGAAGGGCTGAGTCATTTGCTGCTTGAAGCATCTGCTAAGGGATTGCGCTTAGAAACAGAGGTTCTGCATAAATTCTTCGGGCTTGTCACAGAGCGTGTTGGCCACGATGTTTTCGATCCGTGGTTGAAAGAATTTGAAGCCCTCTCGTGAGAAGAATTCAGAAAGGACCATCAATGGAAGAAAAAATTTATAAATTACTTGATCATATAAAGAAAAACGGAGATAATTGCCCCGACTATGAAAAAATAAAGGAGCTTACTCCCAAAATTCTTTTGGATTGGAAGGATATCAACAACTTTCTGTATTGTTTGCCCGAGTGTGATTACGATATCCTCGCGCTCGAAGCCGTACTGCTTGCGGTGGACGGTGACGTCAGATGCGGAAGAGAAGGAAACGGTCTCGCAAAAGCAGTTCTTTTCCATCTTTATCACGACGGTGAATACGAGGTTTTGATCCATGATAGAGTTGTCAGAATAAATGCTCCCGAGTTGAAATCTCGGGAAAGATACGACGCTTTTCTTGAAAGTGACTGCCCCGACCATTATATGCACGTTGGTACGGAGGACATTATTCCGGATGTCTATACCCTTGACGCGCATGATTATATGATGCTCTATCTTTTCGGCACAAACTTTGGCGAGGATGTGTATCGCTATCCGGTAGAGACGGTAGAGGATTTGTCGGCAAAAAATTTTGAACAAGCGAAGCAGTATCTTCCCAAATACGTTGACTACGTTTTGAAAATAGAAGAAACTCCCGATTACAGCATGGATTTTATACTTGCTTCAATGATATTTAATGGATATACCGAAAAAGAGGTAAACGAGTTTGCTTTGCGGTGGATTGATATTGCACAAAAGGAGGTAACCCCGTGTTATGCCTCTATGTACCTTTACCTTTTCGGTCAGTATGATTTTGAATATCAGGAAACAGGTTCGGTAAAAGCTCCTGAAAGAAAGGATTTCGAACGTGCCCTGTCTCATATCCCCACGTATGCTTCGCATTTGTGCGAGGTCTATGAAAACAGAGGTGATCCCGGTCCCAACGATCACGATCCTGACACGGAATTGAATAAACTGATTCACAAAATGCGTGAGCAGTCGTATGAAGCATCGGAGATTGAACGCTTTGCCACTCTTTGGATGCAGGAAATGATGAAGCGTGGCAAAGCCTTTTACAGCCTCATGTATATGCGCCTTTTCGGTGAGCATTTCGGTGGTACGCGCGTAAATATTGACGGTATCAAGAACTTTAACGCCGCGCTTGCGTTGATTCCGGACTATCTGGAGTACATATTTGCTTACAAGGATTTCGGTGATGAACTCTACTATGTGTTTGACCCCGACCAACAGCTGTATCATCTTATTTGTGCCATGAGAGAGCATGCATATGGCGAAGACGATGTATGTATTTTCGTGACGCATTGGATGAACGCCGCAATTGCAAGCGGACACCCCTACAACAGCCCTATGTACGTATATCTCTTGGGTCAATTCGTATTCAGACAAGAGGGAATGACAATGGATATCGGCGAAGACAAAAAAAGCTTTGCCGCGGCACTCGCCTTTATCCCTCGGTGGATCGAGTTCTTGACCGATGACAGTATGATGTACCACAAGGGCTACAGCGTGAGCGATATTTTCGACCTTCTTGCCCGTATGCGTGAAGCAGGATACGAAAAAGAACAAAGCGAAGAGCTTCTTTCCGCGTTTTTAGAAGAGCTTGCCTCTGTTTCATCCTATGAGGTTCATAGCTTGAAAAGAGATTTGGCGAACTATGCCCAAAAAGAGCCGTGGCTGAGGGAGTATCTTCCTGTTTTCGAGATTGTATATAAAGATTGAAGAAAAAGAAGCAAAGCCGATCAATCCTTTTGATGATACAACTTTACCATTTTAAGAAAAAACAATGAACATCCATTCTTTAGACAGCGATAAATATGATTTACAAACGAAAGGATGACATATATGGAAAACAACAATTTGAAATTTGATTTTAAGGACGGTACACTTCGAATATGTATCATTGGCGAAATAGAACATCACAGTGCTGCCAAAATGCGTATAGAGATCGACGAAAAAATAATTGAACTGTGTCCGAAACAAGTTGTACTTGATTTATCACAGACGGATTTTATAGATTCTTCGGGACTTGGACTTGTACTGGGAAGATATACTCGTGTGCAAGAAATACACGGAGAGCTTGTAATAGCAAATCCAAATGAGCATGTACTTCAGATCTTAAAGCTTGCGGGAGTGGACCGGAAAATAAAAATAGAATATTTCGGTTAATTCCAAGTTGGGTAAATGAACAACGGTTACAGTCCCTTGTCTATTTAATTTTGAGCTTTCAATTCTCTCTTATACTTATAATAACTATTCCTCGAACAGCCACAAAGCTTTATGACATCAGGGTCTTCAAGTGAGCCGCCGAAGTCCTTGCTGTGCTTCTGAATGATGGCTTTGCAATGAATCGATTTCTTCGTTGTAAGTGTTGTGCCTTGGGGCAATCCAATCTTGGTTCCATTCTTCTTGGCTTCGCGCATGCCTTGGCTGATACGGCTATGTAGGTCGGTAACTTCTTTTTCGGCTTGGTCGAATGCTGCTTTAATCTGTTCTTCGGCAAGAGCCATGAGAAAGTTGTTTATGAGTTGGATGTTGCCTTTAAAGAAGTCGTCAACTGCTTGGTTTCCAGTTTCAACCTTAACACGTAAAAGGTTGTTTTTGGTTGAGTCAAAAACTGATGTATTGATCAAAGGTTCATTGAGAAAGACGAGAATAACACCACGCTCATAAAGCATCTGGTAGTCCTTAAAGCCTTCCTGAGCGTTACGGCTCATACGGGAGACACTGTCGAATACGATGGTGTCTCCTGTTTTTATTTGACTTATGAGCCGGTCCCATTGAGGTCGGCTTTGGGTGGTGCCGGTGTAGAATTCTCGTATAATGGTTGCTTTAGGATAGAGCTCCGTGATGTTTGTAATCTGACGAGCAATGCGTTGGTGTTTGGTCGATACACGGCAATAAGCGTAAATCATAACAATGACCTCCAAAACAGTATTGAAACTAACTACAGTTTCTTTCTACACTATAATTTTATCGAGTATATGCTAATTCGGCACGAACTTTCGGTATAACTTTTGCGAACTTTCTTTTGATGCTGAAAATCAAAACATTTTCATTTTACTGTATGATATATTGAAAGGAGAGTGGGGGTATTATACCCAAATATAAAAATCAAGCCCCGCTCTAAAAGCAAATGAATAAAAAGTTAGATGAAATGTTTAAAAGTGATTTTCTTAGGCTTCCAAGGCCATTCATCAGAAGATTCAATCTCAACACTGCGGTGATGTTGTCGGAGATCTATTCTGAGTATACATATTGGAAAGAACGCGACGGACTTCAGCAAGGTGGATGGTTCTTCAGTACGGTTGAGAACATGTACTATAACACGAGACTCAGTAAGCATCAGCAATTAGTAGCTTGTAAGGAACTTGAGGCGTATGGGATTATCAAAATCAAATATCATGGGATGCCCAAGAAGAGATATTTCAAGTTTGACCTCGGGGCTGTTCAGAAGCTTTATAATGACTTTGAGTTGCATACCAACACCACAGATGATACTGAGGACACATTCCAAATGTCTTTTTGACAAACATAATAATACACCTGCGTTTTTTGCGCAGGTGTAATAAAACATATAGTTCAATTATTGGCTTACAATGGTTTGAAACATAAACATAATTAGTCTAAAAAATAGTCCTATATGGTTCACATATTAAACATAAATAATAATAAAGAATAATAATAAATAATAATATTTTAGAGAAAATGCTTCTTACGAAGCTTGCTAGTAATTTTTAAATTACTAGCAAATTTATTAGATTTTACATTTTATAATCGAGCTTTAAATTTAACTTTATAGTGATCTTAAAAGAATTTGTCAGTAAAAATATAAAACTATTATTTTCAGTTTTAATGAAAAATAATAGGGAGTTCAAATGTTAATTTATTTACATGAGGGGACATATCATGTGCATAATCAAATTAAATATATAAAATTTATTCGCCCGACTTTCTTGTGCAAACAAAAAGACATTGAAAGCCCTCGAGCCCTCAATGTCTTTTTGTTTTGAGTTTATATGAAATTATAGAAATTAAGAAAAAGCCTTCATATATTCTTCTGCTTGGCTCACCAATTCATTCACATCTTCAGCCAAGCCCATAGCCTCGTTTATGCTCTCACAGGCAACCCTTAAATCTCCTGTATGGAGCTTTTCTGTGGCTATAGTAATTGTGTCTAGGTCCTTGTCCAAGTACTCACAGAAGAGCTTTTTGACAAGCTCTAGCTCGAGCATATCTATAAAATAAAATGGATGCTCTTGGCAAAATGATTTCACAAGATTATGATCATCATGTGGGTCAGGAAAGCTTTCCTCTGTCTCATGGCAAAGTTCATTCAGCTCACACCATAGGTTGAAGAAATTCCATTTATTGATGAAGTATTTATGGTTGACCCAATAGTGTACCAGGATGGTAAAAAACATCTTGAATTGTTGTTTATCCAGTTTGTCTATATTATTCTTTAATTCATCTTTTTGCATCTTTGTTTTGTTATCCATTTCTTAATTTCTTTTAGCAGAGTCCACCTCTGGCTAGAGCTTTTTACATTCTTCATTTAATTTAGCGTATAAATATGCGCATAAAAACAAAAGTTGATGATCCTAAGACCACCAACTTTTATTTATAAGTAAACGCAAGAATGTTTACGCTCACCCCTTCTTCATCCCAATCCTTTTCTTTCCATAAAACTTGTCCAGCACGTTAAATTCATCAACCTGCTTTGCGACGTCGCTGACCAAAAGATGAATGTAATTCTGCGTGATATCCAAGCTGCTGTGTCCTAATAGCTTTGAAAGCGAAACCACGTTACCGCCATTCAAGATCCACTGCTTTGCGAAGGTGTGTCTATACCTATGAATCCCCGTCGTTTCAACGCCTCGCTTTTTGTTATATTCATAGAGCATATGATAGCATGTACTCTTGACGAGTTGTTGACCGAAGACGTTGCAGAAAAGGAAGTCTTCATTCTTCGTGTGTTGTCTATATTTCAGATACTCCGACAGGATATTGACCATTGTTTGATTCAAAGGCACGATGAGAGGCTTTCTGTTTTTCGTGACGTTCACGTACACCACGTTATTATCAAAGTCAATGTCTTTGATTTTGATATTCATAAGGCTTCTTTGCCTGACACCGGTAGAGAAGAGAAAGTTCGTCATCACCCAGCACTGATACTCAGTAAAGGAGCTTTTCTTGATATTTGGCTTTTTGAGAAGCAACTGCAATTCCTGTTCATTATAGGTTTCGATATGGCTTTTATCCACCTTAATTGCCTGCATTTTGAAATGCGGAAGATAGCCCTCATTCATAAAGAAGTGCAGGGTAGTAATGAGGTCACGCAGATAAGAGTTAATGCTGATGTCGTTATGAAGTGTTGACTTCAAATGTAGAACATAGTTTTTATAGGTGGTCGCATTGATGTCTTCTATTGGCATTTTAGGATCGAAGTATTTATAGAACTGCGTATAGCTCTGCTTGTAGTGATTGATTGTTCCTTGCCTTAAATTTCTTTGTCGACAGTATTCAAGATACTTGTTACAGCCCTCCTCAAAAGTCAGCGTTTGAGCAGTCATTTTCAGCTTTTTCATCACAAAATCCTCCCTCATTTGGACATAAAAATATTGGACACATCACAGGGCAAAATGCGAAAATGATGTGTCCAACTCTTTTTTGTGGATTTTATGACAAGATTTTCACGACTTCTCAAAAAGCCTGAAAACCTGCCAAAATTAAGTCAAAAACAGCTTACTTGCAAGCCTCTTCGATAGCAACTGCAACAGCAACAGTCATACCAACCATGGGGTTGTTACCTGCGCCGATGAGACCCATCATTTCTACGCATCAGAGACTTTATAGCTTTCGAGGCAACACTATTATAACACATAGCGTTTAGATAATTGCATTAAAAAATCTTTTTTGCTGAACACATCATTTTTAGTTTTGCCGAATGCATTATATCGTGTTTTGGGGTTTTCGTATCACTATAATAAATAACACCCTTTTTCTATCGCAAACTTGACAAATATAAATGCATGATTTATAATATGTGCATAATGAAATACTTTGAAAGGGGCGAGACTATGATTTCATACGAAGGCAAAGAACCGTTTATTTTTGTTAGCTATGCACACCGTGATGCAACACGTGTTTTACCAATAATTACAGCTCTTTCGGAAAACGGCTTTCGTATTTGGTACGATGCCGGTATCGAAGCAGGCGCAGAATGGCCCGAATACATAGCAAAGCATTTAGAAGGAGCCAAAACTTTCATAGCTTTTTTATCCTCCAATGCAGTAGATTCTATAAATTGCCGTCAAGAGATAAATTATGCGATTACTCTAGGGAAACCAACGCTTTTTATACATCTTGATGCTATCGAATTATCTAGTGGTCTAAAAATGCGTCTTGGGCTTTCACAGGCGATGTTCTTATATCAATACGCGACACTTAAATCCTTTCTAGATGAACTTACAAAAACACAAATTCTCTCACCCTGTAAAAAGAATGAACTTGTAAATTGTGAATTTGATGATACGGAACTATATAATTTCGATGACAATTTTCCTGAAATCGAAAAAGAAAAATTGCCTTATGGTGAAATAGAATTACTCGGAATCACACTCCACTCCCCCGATTAATCCATATTCTCTGTGTATTAAAAATATTAGACACATCATTAGGGAAATCCCCAAAATGATGTGTCTAACTTTTTTATTCAGATGTTTTCGGTACTTTTACCGTGTTTTCAGCAAAAAGTTCCAAGTTTGAACCGATAATTCGCTTACTTGCAAGCCTCTTCGATAGCAACAGCCACAGCTACCGTCATTCCTACCATGGGGTTGTTACCTGCGCCGATGAGACCCATCATCTCAACGTGAGCGGGCACGGAGGAGGAGCCAGCGAACTGTGCGTCGGAGTGCATACGACCCATGGTGTCGGTCATACCGTAGGAGGAGGGACCTGCTGCCATGTTGTCGGGGTGCAGAGTACGGCCGGTACCGCCGCCGGATGCTACGGAGAAGTAGTTCACGCCGTTTTCAACACACCACTTCTTGTAGGTGCCTGCAACGGGATGCTGGAAGCGGGTGGGGTTAGTGGAGTTACCGGTAATGGAAACGCCAGCGTTCTCCTTCTTCATGATCGCTACGCCTTCGGGAACGTTGTCAGCGCCGTAGCACTTCACGTTTGCACGGGGACCGTTGGAGTAAGCAATTTCCTTGACGGTCTCAACGGTCTCGGAGTAGGGATCGAACTTGGTCTGTACGTAAGTAAAGCCGTTGATACGGGAGATGATCATAGCGGCGTCCTTGCCCAGACCGTTCAGGATAACGCGCAGAGGATTGGTACGAACTTTGTTTGCGTTCAGCGCGATCTTGATAGCGCCCTCAGCAGCGGCAAAGGACTCGTGGCCTGCCAGGAAGCAGAAGCACTCGGTCTCGTCGGAGAGGAGCATTGCGCCCAGGTTGCCGTGGCCGAGACCAACCTTACGGTTCTCAGCAACAGAGCCGGGGATGCAGAATGCCTGCAGACCGATACCGATCGCAGCAGCGGCGTCAGCGGCCTTGGTGCAGCCCTTCTTGATGGCGATAGCGGCGCCTACGGTGTAGGCCCACTTTGCATTTTCAAATGCGATGGGCTGGGTCTCTTCTACGATCTTGTAGGGGTCAATGCCCTTGGCGTCGCAGATTTCCTTACATTCATCGATGGAGGAAATGCCATATTCTTTCAGAGCGGCGAGAATTTTCGCTTCGCGTCTTTCGTAACCTTCAAACTGTGCCATTTCGTAATTCCTCCTTCAATTATTCCTTGCGGGGATCGATGTACTTGACGGCGTCAGCGAATCTGCCGTAAGTACCCTTGGACTTCTCGTATGCCTCGTTAGGCTCCATGCCCTTCTTGATGAAGTCGGTCATCTTGCCCAGGGAAACGAACTCATAGCCGATAACCTGGTCGTCTGCGTCCAGAGCCATTCTGGTGCAGTAGCCCTCGGTCATTTCCAGGTAACGAACGCCCTTTGCCTTGGTGCCGTACATGGTACCAACCATGGAGCGAGCGCCCTTGCCCAGGTCTTCCATACCTGCGCCGATAACCAGACCGCCCTCGGAGAATGCGGACTGGGTTCTGCCGTATACGATCTGCAGGAAGAGCTCGCGCATAGCGGTGTTGATGGCATCACATACCAGGTCGGTATTCAGTGCCTCCAGGATGGTCTTGCCGGGGAGGATCTCAGCAGCCATAGCCGCGGAGTGGGTCATACCGGAGCAGCCGATGGTCTCCACCAGTGCCTCTTCGATGACGCCGTTCTTTACGTTCAGGGACAGCTTGCACGCGCCCTGCTGGGGAGCACACCAGCCCACACCGTGAGTGTAGCCGGAAATGTCACCGATCTGTCTTGCCTGTACCCACAGGCCTTCCTCGGGAAGAGGAGCGGGACCGTGGTTAGGGCCCTGCTTTACAGTACACATCTCAGCAACTTCGTTGCTGAACTTGTACTCATAAGTCTCATTGCTCATGATTTTGGAACTCCTTTGATAAAATATTACCGTTTTGCCACACAAAACGGCGGGTGAACAGAACTGTGGTTTCTTCACACAGAATCATTATACAGTATTTCCCGGCAAAAATCAAGGCGTTTTTGAAAAAATATGCGGATTATTTGTATTATAAGCGAAAAATGAAAGCCCTTTTGTTGATTAACGTGTTCGGGTAATCTCATTCTCTATTGCCGTAACGATCTCACTGGGTTTTATTTCTAACGCATCCGCAATCCGAAAGAGAGTTTCCAAGGTTGGTTTTCGCTCGCCTCGTTCAATTGCACTTAGATGGGTTCTGCCAATCCCTGCCAAACCGCTGACTACTTCCTGCGATTTATGTTTGTTTTCCCTAATTCTTTGAATAACTCTCCCCACTATAATCGAATCAAGCATACTCCGACCTCCTTATGTAGTTAAATTATATAAGAATGTCAAAGATTTCTTGAATACATATGTTGACAAATGAATACATTTGTGTTATAGTATCAGTATATTCATAGAACAACGGAGGCTATTATAATGAAACGAACATTAATAGGTTTATTTGCGCTCTTGTTTGCAGGTGCCGTGTTGATAGGGTGCGGCGGCGAATCGCATGACGACAACGGCGATGACGGCAAAAAGTACGAGGACAAGCAAAACGACAATAATGATGACAAACCCGAGCTCCCTGCAAGCGAGGGATTGCAATTTGAGCTCAATGACAATCGAACCTCTTACTGTGTAAAAGGCATCGGAAGCTGTACTGATACCGATATAGTAATTCCTTCACAATACGAAAACCTTCCCGTAAGTGCAATCAACGCATCGGCATTCCGGAAATGCGATACTATCACAAGCGTGACAATTCCCAATAGCATTACGAGCATTGGGAATACCGCCTTTTCTAATTGCACGAGTCTGACGAGTGTCACTTTGGGAAATGGCGTCAAAAGTATCGGCAGATCGGCATTTAGTGGATGCACGAATTTGGGCAGTATAGAGATTCCGGACCGAGTCACAAGCATTGAAGAGAGTTCGTTTTCCGGCTGCACGAGTCTGACGAACGTAAAGATTCCGGATAGCGTCACGAGTATTGAGGATAGTGCATTTGCACATTGTGATGCTCTGACGAGTGTCACCTTAGGGGAGGGTCTTGACCCTCCCGGTCGAGTG
>JAFTPF010000140.1 GCA_017463445.1 Clostridia bacterium | reverse complement strand
CTCTGCATAAAATAGAATTTCATAAAAAATCCAAAATGTATTGACATTTTGCAGAAAATGGGCTACAATGAACGTATAGTTGAAACCAAACGCAGGTTTCTACAAGGACGTTTGTAAGGAGGATACCGAAATGGGAGCGGTTTTCCATTCAACCCTGAGTCAGATCGGATTCCTCTTTTTGCTCATCGGCATCGGCTGGCTGCTTGCCAAGCTGAATGTCCTGCCCAAGGGCGCGTCTGCCGTTCTGGCTAAGCTGGAGACGGTGATCTTCGTTCCTGCGTTGGTGATGTCTACGTTTATGCAGTATTTCACCCCAGAGGTGTTGTCTGCGGCGTCAAAGACCCTCCTGGCATCCAGCGCGACGCTGGCAGGCTCGATCTTCCTTGCGCTGATCTTCGCCCGCCTGTGTGCCCGCGACGATTACTCCCGCAAGCTCTACACCTACGGACTTGCCTTTTCCAACTTCGGCTTTATGGGCAACGCAGTGATCAGTGCTGTGTTTCCTGCCATCTTTTTGCAATATCTGATCTTCACCATCCCATTCTGGATGCTGATCTACCTTTGGGGTGTGCCCTCGCTTCTGATCCCCGGCAGTAAAAAGACGATAGGCGACCGCCTTCGTGCGCTCTTCAATCCGATGTTCGTGGGAATGGTCATCGGCATCGTATTTGGACTCACCGGCTGGCAGCTCCCCGGGTTTATCACTTCTGCCGTTTCGGTGGCGGGCGACTGTATGTCTCCCATCGCAATGCTGCTCACCGGCATCACGGTAGCCGGGATCGGCTTTAAGGATTCCTTCGGCAGACTGGGGGTCTGGGCGGTCTCGGTGATCCGCCTTCTGCTGCTTCCCGTGATTGGGATCCTGGTCCTGCTTTTCCTGCCGCTTGGAACTACGCTGGAGGTCTGCATCGTTGCCGTTCTGGCAATGCCGCTGGGGCTGAACACCATCGTCATTCCCGCCTCCTACGGCAAAAATCCCGCTATCGGCACGTCGATGGCAATGCTTTCCCATCTGCTGTCCTGCTTCACCATTCCGCTGGTCTTCTGGCTGATGGAGCGGATCCTGTAGTTTGAACTGCTTAGTATTATCATATAGATCAAGTAAAAAGGAGTACTTACAATGAGTGTAAAAATTCTATCCGACAGCACTTGCGATCTCTCCCCCGAGTTGATCGCGAAATACAACATCGGTATCGTTCCCCTGCACGTGGTGCTGGGCGATAAAGAGTATCTGGATGGCGTGACCATCACCCCCGATGAGATCTACGTCTGGTCTGACGCCAACAAGGCTACGCCCAAGACCTCCGCCATCGGCATCGACGAGGCTTGCAACATTTTCAAGCCCATTCTGGACGCGGGTGACGAGATCGTGATCTTCACTATTTCCAGTGAAATGTCGGTGACCTGCAATGCGATGCGTCTTGCCGCAGAGGATCTGGGTGCCTCCGACCGCGTATTCGTAATGGATTCCCGCAATCTTTCCACCGGTGTTGGTCTGCAGGTGCTGGAAGCGGCAGAGATGGCGGCGGCAGGGAAGTCGGGCGCGGAGATCGCGGCGCACATCGCTGACATATGCCCCCGCGTCAGAGCCAGCTTCGTAGTGGACACCCTCACCTATCTCCATCGCGGAGGCAGATGCGGCGGTTTGACCGCTCTTGCGGGTGCGGTATTGAAGCTTCACCCCAAGATCTCCGTGATCGACGGTAAAATGGGTCCCGGCAAAAAGTATCGCGGTGTTCCGAAGAAGTTCGTGATGGAATACGTCACAGATCTGGAAGCCGAGTTGAAAAACGCAGAGCCCAAGCGGGTCTTTATCACCCACTCCGGCTGTGACGAGGCGATCATTGCTGACGTCAAAGCCTATCTGGAAGGGCTCAACTACTTCGATGAGATTCTGACTACCCGCGCAGGCAGCGTAGTTTCCAGCCATTGCGGACCCGGCACTCTGGGCGTGCTGTTTATTGCAAAAGAATGATTTTTCAAAGACGGCACAGATCGCAGAATCGTGATCTGTGCCGCTGTTTATACTATTTTTAAAAAGGAGTATGAAACATGAGAAATAACATTTTGTTTATTGGCAACAGTTATACCTTCTACAACGATATGCCCGAGGCAATCTTCGCCCCAATGGCGGAGCGGGCGGGCTATCCCTGCGACGTCACCTCCGTCACCCACGGCGGCTACCACCTCTATCAGTTCGCCGATCCCGAAAACGAGGACGGCAAACGCCTGCGGGCGACCATCGCGGGCAATCACTACGACGCAGTCGTCCTGCAGGATCACAGCATCGGACCTATCTTCAAAAGAGAAGAGTTCGAAAAAGCAGTGGGTGATCTGATGACGCTCCTAGACGGTCAGGCGGATCAATTCGTACTCTACGCCACCTGGGGACGCCATCCCGACAGCCCTGATCTTGCAAGATTTGGTCTGAAAAGTTCCGAAATGACGGCAAAACTGTCGGATGCCTACAACCAAGTAGGCGCACGCTATGGCATCAAGGTCGCCGAGGTGGGCAAAGCCTTCGCCGACCGACGCGCGGCGCACCCCGAGGATGAGCTGTACAATCCCGACCTGACCCACCCCTCCGCGCTGGGCAGCACCGTCGCCGCCGAGACTATCCTGCGAGAGATCATGCGCCCATGACACGGGAAGACGCGCTGTACCAAAAACTTCTGTTGGCGGCGGGATTTTGGGAACTGTATGAGCCTTGGCTTGCCGAATTTGTGGAAAAAGAGGATCCTCTCAGCGATCTTGCCCTGGACCTATCCTGGTGCGGCGGCAACCACAACGAAATCGTCTCCTGTCTTCACCGCTATACCATCGAGGGCGAGGTAGACGAGGCGGTAGTTGCTGAGCGATTGCGGCAATTTGTGAAAGAGCGGCACGAGAAGGGACTCCTAACCGTGGACGGCTGTATGTCGGCATTCTATCGCTTTGCAAGCAAAATAGAACTACTTGTTCATCCGTCGTGGAAGTATATGATGTATCTGTCCGATTACTACGAGTTGGTAACCGAGGGCTGGTATCCCGAAAAGCTATGGTCGAAGGCGATTTATGCTTTCTTGAATGATGGAATCATGAGTGAGCTGAAATCAAAGTATATTGATATTGATTATTCATAAAAGAACTAAGCCATCAATTAACCTCGCCTGATCAAGGCAAAACCTGGCGCCGGCTGCGCGCTATGGCGCAGATCTATAACAGCATAACGCAATCTGCTCCGCGTGCAGGCGTCGGGGCTGAATCCATTCCGCCTATCGGCAGTACCGATGGGCGGAATTTTTGACGAAAAAGCATTGCGGAAGGTTCAACGAGACGAGAGGGTTTGGGGGGATGACCGGCGTGCAGATACCGATTATCCCTCACCGTTGCCATATTTCCCCGTATCGGTCATCCGGCTGAGTTGGTGATATATTCTAAATGAAATTGACGAGTTGCAACAAATGTGATATAATCAGATCAATAGAAAGGGGAGGGATCAGATGTTTACGATTGCCGTCTGCGATGACAACAAACCGTTTGCGAATCTTTTGGCTGATCGCCTGAGAACCTTGTGTGCTTATCATTTAGCCGAGCAGATCTCGTGTCAGGTGCTGACGCCGTTTTATGCAGCGGACGAGGTGCTGTCGTATGTGGAAGGTCATTCCGTGCAGGTTTTGTTTCTGGACATCGATATGCCGAAGTTCAGCGGCTTCGAGCTTGCAAAGGAATTGGAGAGGCGTTCCGGGGAAACGGTGATCGTGTTCGTTTCGGCTTACGATCAACTGGTATACGATAGCTTTGAATATAGTCCTTTTCGGTTCCTGCGCAAAAATCATTTGGATGAGGAGCTTGCACCCACCTTTCGTAAAGTGATTGAAAAGTATTTGTATGATCGTGAAACGATTCAGGTTCAGACCATCGACGGCGAGGTGGTGCTGCGGATAGCCGACGTGGTTTCCATAGAAAGTGACAAAAACTATTTTCTTGTTCATACCGTTGGAAACACCTACCGTTGCCGAGGAACTATGCAGGAAGCAGAGCGGCAGACCGCGCCCTACGATTTCGTTCGTATCCATTCTGCCATGATAGTAAATCTTGCGCAGATCGATACGGTGGGAAGTGACGGAATGATCCGCTTGAGGGATGGATCGATTGCGTACGTGAGCCGTCGCAAACTACCGACGTTTCGGGACGCATATCTCAAATACACCCGAAGGAGGTTTATCAGATGAGAACACATTCGATTTATCTGTTACTCACTTGGTGTTCTGCCGGACTGCTCTGGATCGGGATGCAGGTGCTGGGTGCGGTGCTTGCCAAGTCGCAATGGTGGCGTACACTTGCAGGAGCTTTGATTCAATTTCCCGTTTTGTGCTGGTCAATGAGTCAAGTCAATGAAGCTGAGCAATATGTGAACGGATTTACGAATAAACTATGGTTCGCTGTGGCACTCCCCTTTGTTTGGTTCGTCATCGTTCGGTTTCTTTTGTGCGGACGAGCCTGGCGCCGCGGAATTTACTCGTCTTTGATTCCTCTTGCAATAGCGGTGACAACAGTCTGCGTGTCTCTGAGCATTCACATTCTGATCGAGCCGGACGTGATGAGCCTGTTGCAACACTTCATCTACGAGTTCAATATCACGTTTTCGTGGATACAGATCGCTGTTTCCGTAGTGCTTTTCGGAATGACGATGCTGCTGATTCTCAATCGGATTCCGCTGTTATGCAAATGGCTCGCAGCGGCGATCTTGCTGATCGCGGGAATCCTGCTGGGCGTATATGCGCTGTTCCGCGGAGCGGTAGTGGGCGAGGATATGAATGCCAACGCGCAGAACGTGTTACTCTCCGCCTTCATGTTGACCGCCTTTTACTTGCTCGCCGTGTTTTACTCTATCAGCCGACAAGGACGCTTGTCTTTTGAAAATCAACTCATTACCGAGAAAAAGCGTTTTGAAGAAGATCGGCACAACGATGCGGAATCGATTTGGGCGAACGTACGAAAGGTTCGGCATGACATCAAACAGCATCTGACCGTTCTCTCCTGCTATTTGGAGGAAGGGAAGACGGAGGAATGCAAGCGCTATCTGGACGATCTTTTGAGCAACGTAGAGCGGATGGGAAATCTGATGCAATCGAAAAACCGCGTGCTGGATTATTTGATCAACTCCAAGCTTTGTAATCTGACCGATACGGAGGTGGTCATTGCAGGCTCGGTAGGAGACTTTTCAGATATTGCAGACCGTGATCTGGCATCCATTGTGGGAAATTTGCTGGATAATGCAGTGGAGGCAGTTTCCGAGGCCTCGGAAAAGCGGATCGAGCTTCACTTTGCGCTGATGAACTCCAATCGGATTCTAATTTGCAAGAACACGGTAAGCAGACCTGTACTTTCCGCAAATCCGCATCTGCATTCTACGAAAAGCGGTGGGAAGCATCTGGGACTTGGTACGCACATTATCCGGGAAACGGTAGCGAAATACAACGGCATGACCGATTTTTTTGAAGATCACGAAATGTTTTGTGCACAGATCGTGTTGCCGTTGCCATGTGAGCAGGGCAATGGTTAAACTATGAAAGCGGAAAACAAGTCCAATCAAAAAGTGAGAGAAATTGAATTATTCAGAGCAATATTCAGCGTGATTATCCTGCTTCGACACAGCGAATACTTAACGGGAAAGGCTTTCATTTTTACAGGCGGATCCTTTGCGGTAGAATTCTTTTTCATCGTTTCGGGATATCTGATGATGAACAGTCTGCACCGTCGATCAGATATGCCGATCACGAATCTTGCCCAAGAAACCGTGCAGTTTGTTCGAAAAAAGGCGAGCGCAATCTATCCGGAGATCGTACTGTCGTTTGTCATCGGATTTTCGGTGAAATGCGTAGCTGCCTCGCTGTCGGTGGGGCAAATAGCGGAACTGTTCTCCGGTAGCTTTTTTGAGCTGATTCTGGTGCAGCGTACGGGAATCGGCGCAAATTCCGTGAACAGCGTGGTATGGTATATTCAATCAATGCTTTTGTGTATGCTCATTCTGTATCCGTTGATCCGCAAATATCCGGAAATGATGAAGCGAATCGTCATTCCGCTGGGAGCACTTCTGCTGCTCGGTTGGCTCTCTCAGAATTACAATGATTTGCGTGGTCCGGGCGTGTGGACGGGGTATACGTACAAAGGAAATTTGCGAGCCATGGCGGAGCTGTGCCTTGGTGCAACTTGTTTCTTTGCGGTAGAACGCATTCGGAAAATCCGGTTCAGTCGGTTTGCACAGATACTTTTCTGCGTAGTCAAATGGGCGTGTT
>JAFTPF010000139.1 GCA_017463445.1 Clostridia bacterium | reverse complement strand
CCTTTCCGGAGTATGGCACTACGAAAAATAGACCGAGTATGAGTTTGAAGGAGAGGTTAAGGTTTGTATGTGCCTAGACGGCAGCAATCACTTTGAATTTACATACAAAGCAGAGGACGGTACGCTATACCTCGATTTTGCTTTGGACTACGTTACCGATTGCCAATACACCTATACAGTTGATGGGGACAAGCTGACGCTGATCGGTGGCAAAGGCACCGCCGAGGTTGGTAAGGTATATGAGCTGACATTGGTAAAAGAGTAATAGGTGTCGCATTCTATGAGAAAAACAATCTGTTTATTGACGACGATTTTAAAAAATTCTCGTAACACGATATAATACAGCACGTCCGGCAGTAATGTCGGACGCGCGTTTTCGTCATAAATTGTTTTCAATTTGAGACGAAAAAGTTGTTGCGTAACCCTTGACTTTTTGACCAAAATCGATCATTACATATATGAAGAGTAAAACACTCCGCATTGAAAGACTAATGCTTGATTTATTTATGTACAGAAGGAGATGAGGGAGAAAATAACCAAAAAATTTTTTGAACTTTTTTCAAAAAAGTGCCGAAACGAACATAAAGTGCTATGAATCGTACAAAAAACGTACACATTACGGCATATAATTAGCCCTAATCTCCTCTAAATCGACCTAATCTCGTATAAATTGCTCCGGCTGATTTGACAAGAGGAAAAATATAGGGTAAAATTATAATACAACTGAATATTGTTCCCCGAGGTTATCGTGTTTATACACACTATACTTATTTGAGCGCAATTGATCGCTCACCCTCTTTATATCGCTTAGTCGATACCATACATATACATAACGGGTTATGTCTTAATCTGACCAATTAGGGCTTTCTTGTTGTGCGTATGTAAGGTATCGACTTTTTTGTTTTGCTTTTGTTACCTCGAAAGAGGTTCAAAATATATTTTCCGTTGATACGCTAAAAATGGGCGTATAACGGGCATTTATGAAGGAGGAGTTCAAATGAAGGAAACACGTTTGCAAAAGGAATGTGAAGGGTAGTCCGAAAACGAAGCATTGATCAAATGATTACCCGGAGTTTTGACCAAGGCGAGAAGGCTGACAGTCAAAACAAAACAATGTGATCCAAAGGCACGGATCACAGTAAAGCAATTCGCGCTGCAGTCCAATTGTGTTGGAGATGGTGCGATATACAGCAGAGTCCCAGGCTGCTGTGAACGAAAATGGGCGGCTGACAGAGCCGTTACAGATCACGGTGATATGACTGTCAACTGACAGCCGATGCTCTAAGGCTGCAGATGAATCATGTGTGTACCGAAAAAGAGTTCCGTAATCGGTGGGCGGAAAAGTTGCTGACGAAAATGCATTTCCACCGGGGCAAGGGTATCTGCCGAAGCTCGTGACGAAATTGTGTGAGGTGCCCACGACGTTTGAGAGTTCCGTCGTTAAATAAAATTGCTCAGCCGGCAGTGCGACCGTCTCCTTTATGGGAATTTCGCGCAGCGAATTGTTTCCGGGATTTAATCGCTAAACTGCAGAATGAAAATCCCCGCCGTACGGCTGTCGTTTAGGGCCGGATTGGCCACCATACCAACACACGGCGTAGCGTCGCAGAGATACGATTAACCATCGTAAATTTGCCCTCTTGAATGCAAGAGGATACGCACGGTAAGTCGGAGATGATGATCATTTCAAAGTTTCTGATGAAGCCAACTAATATTATGGATGAAGCAAATTCAGACCATGAGCTTAGAAACGAAGGAACACAAACAAAGACTGATTGACTGCTTTGTCAATGCCGTATATCTCTACGACGACAAGCTGGTCATAACATTCAATTATAAGGAAGCAAGTAAAACCGTAACCTTAAAAGAGGTAAACGGTTCGATTATAGAATGCTCAGGTGCACCACGAAAAAACCACTGCTTACGCAGTGGTTTTTTCAATGAAGCGCGCTGTGGTGCAAAAATATTTGGGAAACGACCCGGCAGTTCGATGAAGCTTCGAAAAAACTTCGCAATATGGGCATTTTGCTATAAAATAATGTTGACATTTGTCTATATTTGTTATATAATAATAATTAATCATAAAATGGCGGTATCATTTCTATAATTCAGGAAAGGTTCGCAATAACAGTATCAGTATGTCCGTAAGGAGGGAGTATTTTGAATTTTAAAAAAGGAATCAAAGCCCTGGCACTTGTGCTGAGTTTGCTGACAGTGCTTGGCAGCGCGGTGGTGGCCGCACCGTCGGCACCGTCAAACGCGTCGTCGGCCACCGTTGAAAAGGACGCTCCATCCCGTCTAATCAACGTAGTATACGACGATTCCGGCAGTATGCATATGAACGGTGTGACGGCGTGGTGTCAGGCAAAATATTCGCTGGAGATCTTCTCGGCGATGATGCAGGACAACGACTGCATGAACGTCTATCTGATGGATCAGTTTACCGGTATGAACAAAGATCAGGCGCAGTCGGTGACGCCCGAGATCTCCAATCTGAAGGGTGATCGCTCGCAACAGCAAAGCAATATTGATCGGATCCACGAAGCAGTGGATATTTCAAGAGGCGATACACCGGTGATCGCCATCGAAAAGGCGTATAACGATCTGAAGGCGAATAACCAGTCCTACGATGAAAAATGGCTGGTGGTCATTACCGACGGTGATAAGTTTACGAACAATGAAACCACCGCCGAACTGGATAAGCTCTTCAGCGATTGTAACAGCTGCGGGATCAAGATCGTGTATCTTGCTATCGGCAGTAAGACCATCACACCGACGGCAAACCAATCCAAAGGTATTTCCGTATATAAGGCCGATATAGATGCCGTCAACTCAAGCAACGGCATTCTGGCAAGCGTCACCAAGATCTGTCAGCAGATCTTCCAAAGACCTGCGGTTGAGACGAAATCCGCAAGTTCTTTTACGCTGGATATTCCCGCCAGCGAGGTGATCGTCTTCGCCCAGGGCAAAAATGTGGAAGTAGGCGATCTGGCCGGGGCAAAAAAGGTGGAATCCTCCGCGGCGATCACCAAGAGCGATGCCGATGCTCAACCGGAGGACGTTGAGTATCTGGAGCTGAGCGGCACGGTGGTGACTTTCACACCGGAGTCGGGTGAATATTTCGATGCCGGAAAACACAATCTCAGCATTTCGGCAGACAAATACGAGATCTACTACAAGCCTTGTCTTAATGTGGTAATGAACCTGAAGGATTTCAACGGCAAGATCATGACCGACACCTATATTCCCGAAGGAACCTATACCGTCGAGTATTGGTTGACCTATCCCGAAGGACATAAAAAGCATGGGGAGAAGATTCCTCCTACGCTGTTCGACGTTACATACGATTGCTACTGTACGGTGGATGGAAATACGAACGCTTTGTTCACTAATACTGTTGAGCTGAAGTCGGGCAACACCGAAATCTCGGTAGTCGCAAACTATCTGAACTTTATTTCCAACGTAGGAACGGTGAAGTTCGTAGTCGAAGACTTCACTATCGAAAAAGTTGACGTGGCGCTGGAATACAATCAGAAACAGTATATGCTCTCTACGCTGGAAAGCGAAAACGAGGGTATTCTGGTGAAGGTCACAAGGGACGGCAATCCGCTCCCTCTGGAGGAATGGGCAGGCTATCAGATCGACGTTCAGGCTGAGGGTCTGGACTTTGAGTCGGTCAAGAACCAGGACAGCAGTTTTACCATCTATCCCCGTTACAAGGGCGGCGACCGTTCCAAGACCGCCGGCGGAGACGTTGAGTTTTGGGTAGACGTGTTCGCGAAAAACGATCACCGCCGCACCCATGAAGGAACGGCAAACGGCAAGATCAACATTTACGACGACGTTTCGTCTGTCACCCTGGGCGTGACCATTCACGAGCAGGACGGCGATTATACCAATAAAAACTTCAACGATCAAAAGGTCACCCGCAAGGTCACCATCGACTGGGCGGGCAAGCCCCTGACCAAGGCGCAGTATGACGCACTGAAGCTTTCTGTGGAGGGGAAGGACAAGGAAGTTTCTGCCACCATCGTGAAAGATCCCTACGTCGAGGGCGAGCCTACCACGGCAACCATTACCTTCAAGTCCAAGGTAAAGGATCTCATCGATCTGCACGGCGACCACGATTTTACGGTCACCGCTGAGATCGAGATGGACGGCGAAAAATCCACGGGCAAGACCGAGGATAAGCTGGCGGTAAAGGACGCCCGCACCGCGTGGGAGATCTTCCTGGATTGGCTGCCCTTTATCCTGCTGATCCTGCTGATCATTTTCCTGATCTTGGCATACGCACCGATCTTTAAGAAGTACTTACCAACGAAGATCGTCTACTCAACGGGACGGATCCCCAAAACCGTCCGCCCCTACGCTCGTATCGGTACGCTGCTCTCGGTGCTGATCCCCTTCATCAAGGTGCGCACGTCCATCGAAATGAGCAAGGGCGCGGCACTTTCCATGAATATGAAGGTGAAGGCGGCAGGAGGTACTTCGGCGATTTGCACTAATATCAAAGCGTTGAACAAGAAAGGCTTTACCATCAGCGGCTCTCGAAACGCAAGCCGCATCTCTTTGAGAACCGGTTCGATCATGTACAGAACCACCACCTTCGCACAGTTCCGCAGAAAATAACCGTAACGATCAGTTGTGTCTTTCGTGATTATTTTTAATGAACATAAATTTTGGAGGAATAGACATGTCAAAGAAAAACAAAGCAAAGAAGACTAAATTGCCGTTGACCTTGATCATCGGTCTGGGCGGTACCGGCTGCGATATCATCAGCCGCGTCAACCGCCTGGCAAGCCCCGAACAGAAGGATTTTATCCGTTTCGTGTTCTTCGATACCGACGCCAACGAGCTGCGCGCCCGTAAAGAGGAATTCCCCAGTGCCTTTACGGTACAGACCTCTCGCCGTATGACGGTAGGTCAGGCACTCCGTAATGATTCGGAGTCAAGAGAATATTCTTTCCCCATCAATCCTCAGCTTTTGAGCAAGCCTCTTACCGAGGGCGCCGGTCAGGTCAGAGCCATCTCCAAGCTGGCGTTCGACGCCTGCCTGAGAGAGGGACGGATCTCCGAACTGCATTCCGCCATCGACGAGCTACAGAAGCTCAACGGCGACGAGATGGAGCAGTCTATGCGTGTGGTGATCGTCTCTACGCTGGTAGGCGGCACCGGCTCGGGCATATTGCTGCCTCTGTCTCTGTATCTGCGCCATTATCTGGAGACCAACTGCCAGAAGAAGCCCATCATCCGCGGTATTTGCGTTCTGCCTGACGTCTTCTTCCACGATTCCGGAAAGACTGAGATCGAAAAGAACAATCTGCGCGCCAACGCATACGCCACCCTGCGTGAGCTGGACGCCTTTATGCTCCGTTCGGACAGCGAGCAGGATTCCGATCTGAGAAAGCGTTACTGGATGAAGATGCCCCGCCCCGGTACTGCCGACCAGTACGACGAATACAACGAAAATCCTATGGATTTTTGCTTCCTGTTCGACGGTCAGAACATCGACGGTGATGGTCTGCAGACCCTGGAGGAATACAAGCAGCACGCCGCTGACTGTATCTACGCATCCTCGATCAGCAAGCTGAACAAGAGACTGAATTCCTCCGAAGATAACACCATCCTGCAACGCTGCGAGGAGAGTGGCCGAAACCGTTACTGCGGTATCGGTACTTCCAAGATGCAATATCCCTTTGCAGACGTGCGCGATTATATCGCCCTGAAGTGGATGGAGCAGGCGGTCAGTGAGAACTGGCTCCGTTACGACCGTCTCTACGAGAATGAGGTTGCAAAGAATCAAAAGAGCCGTGCTAACGGCGTTCTGACCAAGCCGGTCGACCGTCACGAGTTCTACAGCAACACCATCGCCAGCGAGCAGGGGGAGAGCAATTTCTTCAGCTTGTCTGTTTACGAAGAGTGCTATAACAAGGACCGTCAGGGTCTGGAATTTACCGATCCCCGCTGGTCCACCTACTACGAAAAACTGAAGCTGTACATCGATAATAAGGTGGCACAGGATACCGACTACGACGACGGTTTGGGCAAGAGCATCAGTGCTTATATGGCAGATCTCAGCAATGCGGTCCAGCAGCTCGAGAACTTTGCTTCGTCCTATCCTCAGCTGGAAGAGATGATGAAACTGTTGTTTACCAAGACCCGTAAGCACGCAGAAGCAATTGCCAGCAGCGTTGCGGACAGCATCTTCTCTCCCGACAACTTTAATACCGCCAGTGAGCATCACATTGAGCACTGGCTCACTCAGAACGGTGTGCCGCTGCATCCCAACTCCATCCGCTTCTTCCTGTACAATCTGGAAAAACTGT
>JAFTPF010000138.1 GCA_017463445.1 Clostridia bacterium | reverse complement strand
GCAACTCGGCGACCAGCGTGGAGCGTACAATTGATTTTTTGAAGTAGTTTTGTAAGGGAAACTTCTTGAAAGAAGTTTCCCTTACGATCCTTTCAAGAACTTTTAAAAAGCCCGTAAGAATGGCAAAGCCATTCTTACGGCGTTCTGTTTACAGAACGTCAATGCAACATACTTGCAGGGTCGGATATATTTAGGCAAAACCACTACTATACTGTCAGGCGGCAAGTATTTGCCGCCTTTTCAAAAGTTTTTGGGGCCTTAGGGGACTTTTTCAAAAGTCCCCTAAAAATCAAATCTCGCCCTCTCTGCTGGGTCCCGGACAGGACAGGTGCTCGCCGTTCCAGTAAAGGGGATCGATGGCAAGGTCACGGGGATGGATCTTGCCGGGGGCGTGGTGGGTGTGGTAGAGCAGCGCCAGCTCACCCGAAGGAGTGGTCACGATGCAGTGGTGTCCGCATCCGCTGATCTCGGTGGTGTTGCCTACCAGAATCGGGTTAGTCTCGTCACGGACAAATCCCTCCAGCGGATGATCGGACTGCAGTGCCGCGACGCAGTAGAAGGGGCTCTCAAAATGGCTGCCCGAGTAGGTGAGGACGTACTTGCCGTCGAATTTCAACATATAGGGCGCCTCGGCAACCGGTGCCTGCTGGCACTCGTAAGGTGCTTCGGGGTAGATGATGGGACGCTCGCTTCCCTCCACAGGGCGAAGGGTGACGGGGTCGAGGATGCAGCCGTAAAGTCCGTAGCGGTGATCCTTCCGCCAGCTGACATAGTAGAGGTAAACAGTGCCGTCATCATCCACGAAGATGTGACCGTCGATGGAGCAGTCGAAGAGGAAGTTCTCCTCGGGAACGAAGGGACCTTCGGGGGAGGTTGCGGTGAGCAGTCCCAGATGCTCCTGCACCGACGCCGCCATTAGGAGGCGTCCGTCGGGAAGGCGCTTTACGTCGGGCGCCCAGTGCCAGCGGTCCATGCCCCAGACGGGGGCGGTGATGGCGGTATTGGGCTTTTTCTCCCAATGAACAAGATCGGTGGAGATCCAGACGTCGTAGCGGTAGGAGGTGGCGTAGAGGTAGTAGGTGCCGTTCTCCAAGTAGACGTCGGGGTCTGCGTAGCCCGGCAAGATGGGGTTTTGGTACTTCACTTTCATGTTGAACCTCGGTTATTTTATGTGTTTTCGCCGCCGAAGTCCCGATCATATTGCCGGATGGCGGCTTCGATGATCTCGATAGCGGCATTCTCGTCGCCTACTTCGTCCACCACGGTCTCCTTGTGCTCCAGGTGCTTGTAGACCGTGAAGAAGTGGCGCATCTCCTCGTAGACGTGGCGAGGAAGTGCGAAAATGCTCCGATAGCCGTTGTAGGTGGGGTCGGAGAAGGGGATGGCGATGATCTTCTCGTCCAGCTTGCCGTTGTCCATCATCTTGATAACGCCGATGGGGTAGACGTGCACCAGCGTCAGCGGATGGATCGGCTCCGAGCAGAGCACCAGCACGTCCAGCGGGTCGCCGTCGTCAGCGTAGGTGCGAGGGATGAAGCCGTAATTGGCGGGATAGTGGGTGGCGGTGTAAAGCACGCGGTCCAGCTTGATCAGACCGGTCTCCTTATCCAGCTCGTACTTGTTGCGGCTGCCCGCGGGGATCTCGATCACCGCGTAAAAGTCGTTGGGTTGGATGCGTTCGGGGTTAATATCGTGCCAGATATTCATGGTAATTGTTCTTGAGGGAACTTCTTTCAAGAAGTTCCCTCAAACTCCTTCAAGAACTTTTGATAGGCAAAATTGCGATGCAATTTTGCGGGAAATGGATTTGTGAGGTGTGCTTCGTGCCCGACGAGTATTCGTCGGGCTTTTTATAAAGTTTTTGGGGATCCAACCACTTTTTTCAAAAAGGGGTTGACCGGCGGAGCCCAGCGTTATATCTTCTTCACCTTCATCTCCGAGATGCCGAAGCATTCACGGGTGATGCGCAGACCTACTCTGCCCGAGGGGTTACCCATGGGGATGGGGTAGTCGATGACTAGTGCGCCATCCAGGTAAACGGTGATCTTCTGTCCCTTGGCGATGACCTTCAGCTCGTGAGTGAACATTCCGCTGTGATCAAGGGCATAGGAGACGAGGGTGCGTTCGGCGTATGCCCATTCGTTGAGGGTGAGCTTCTCGTGATCGATTCGGACGGTGTAGCCGTAGCCCGAGGAGGCGGGCTGAGAGCCGTAGAAGCTCTCCTTTTGCATCCGCAGGAGCACTTCGGCAGATCCTACCGTCAGATCGGCGGTGCCGTGGATGGTGGCGGTGATCTCGTAATCGGTCCAGCCGTGATCGCCTGCATAGCCGTAGCCGTTGCCCTCGGCGCAGGAGACGCCCATGTACTTGTGCAGGAGGCTGGATCTTCCCTTCCAGCCGAGAACCTCCACGTCGGGGGTCAGGTGTCCGTCCTCCACCAGCACGGTGTCGGCGACCTCCGAAGCGCAGGATAGCTCGAAGGTGTCAGCGATAAAGGCGGATGCGGCGGTGATCGTCAGATCCTGCATACCTGCGGTCAGCTCCACCGTACCCAGCACCACCTTAGCCGAGTCGTCACGGTCGTATTTAGTGGGCGCAGGAGCGGTAAGGGTGACGCCGTTCACCGTGACCGCCACGCCTTCACCGGCGTCGCGGACGGTGGCTACCAGAAGATAGGTGCCGTCGGATTTGACGTTGATGGGATAGGTGAAGGTCATGCCGGAGACAGCCGGGGTGCAGAAGATCTCCATGCCGTTTTCTTTGCAGGAAACGGAGGGATGGTTCTCAATGGCGTGGACGGCATCCATTCTGCCGGGAACGCCCTTGCGGGCGGTCTTGTCGCTGCTGCCGCCGGCGTATGCAGAGAAGCCCACGAAGCCGACCACCGATTTCTCGGGGAGCGTAGCCAAGCCGATCTTGCCGCCCTTGACGGTGGACTTCCAGCTGAGGAAGCATTGATTGTTATTTAAGAGCAGCTCGCTCTTGCCGCTCGCCTCACGGGTGATGCGGTAGGCGTTGTTGGAGCGCAGGTTCACGTTTTTGGGGAGCGTGCCGACCGCTACCAGCTTGCCCTTTTCGGTGACGGTAACAATTTCGCCATTCACCGTGATCCGTCCGTCACCGCCTGCGTAGGCGATGACGAAGTCCTTGCCACGGGCGTTGATATTCACCTCGGCGGTGTAGACGGCGGGAGTCGCTTTCTTGGTCAGGAGGAGCGTTTCATCCTTCTTGGCAGTTTTTGCCAGGGCGTCTGCGCCGCGCACCGAGTAGTCGGCAAGGGCGGGCTTTTCCTGATCCCACCAGATGGTATTGGCGTACATTCTGGCACCGTTGAAGAAGAGGCGATCTACGTTCATACTGCGGTGCTTCGGTTCCTTCACCAGCTCGTAGCTGTGGTAGATAATATACGCACCGTCCATATCGGGGGCAAGACAGGAGGAGCTGTGACCGAGGCCGTGGAATTCGTCGCCCACTTCGGCAAGAATCACGCGGTTTTTCATGTTCACGTAGCCCGACACAGGAGAGGTGTCGGAAACGCTATAGGCGACTTTGTAGCACTTGCTCAGCAGGTGGTTGCCGGTGTAGGTGAGGAAGTACTTTCCGCCGTGGCGCAGGACGAGGGGACCTTCGGTCCAGCCGTTCAGCCAGCTCTCGGGGATGGGTTTACCGGGGAGATCGACGGTCTCGGGACCCTGCATGGTGTGGTAGTTGATGCCGTCCTCCTCGGCGCGGAGGAAGTAGCTGTCCCCATTGTCGTCCACAAAGAAGCTGCCGTCAATGCGCTGACCGATGCGATCGGAGATGAGCTTATAGGGGCCCTCGGGGCGGTCGGCGCGCAGGAGGTAGTGACCGTTGCCGTGGGGCGAGGTGCACATATAGAACTTGCCGTTGTTGTAGATCACCTCGGGTGCGTAGCCGCCGCAGATCTCGGGGAGGTCGCAGGCGACGCCCATGTGGGTCCAATCTACGAGATTGTCAGACTTCCAGCAATAGAGGTAGGAGGGGCGCCTGCCTGCGGAAAAATACAGGTAGTAGGCGCCGTCGTAGCGCATCACGAAGGGGTCGCCGGTACTGCCCGGCTCGGGGGCTTTGAAGGGATTTCTGTACTGATTCTTGTTCTCTTCCATGGTGCCGAATCCTTTCTGCGGGGGAACCCGCGCCCTCCAACGGTTTTCGGGAGGGGAAAAATGCCGAAAAGTCCCCTCGACCCCCAAAAACGTTCGAAATAATGTTTTCTACTTCTTGTTGTGGGTCTTTGAGGGGACTTTTGATGATTCACCTTATCAAAGACGAATGTTATGTGGATTTGGTTTTATTCTTTCGATGGGGGAACGCTTTTAGAGGTACACTTTTCTCACTTCGTTCGAAAAGTGATCTGCGGCGGGAAGAACCATCTCAAACGTGGAAGTTTCTTCCCGCCGCAGACTCCACCCAACTCCTTGGCTGGGCTTTGAGGTAATCCGTAGGTAGGAAAGCAACTCCATCATCGCGCGACAAGTATTTGTCGCGCTTAATAGAAGTTTTTGGGGATTCCCAAGACCCTTTTT
>JAFTPF010000137.1 GCA_017463445.1 Clostridia bacterium | reverse complement strand
ATGAATTGAGCATATCCGACTCCTCCGATGAATGTTTTGTGTGGTAACTTCATTCTATCAGATTTTTGTCAGATATGCTCTTTTTTTTGTTATTTTTTTGAGCTCTATCTGTCGGTACCCCAACATTTATTATAGAGCCGAAAAAAGCCCGACGAGGATTCGTCGGGCTGGTTTTATGCAATGAAAACAGGAGAAAACTGCGGTTCTCCCCTATTTTTTCTCCTACTCCAGACTCACGCTGTCCCGCCAGGATTTGCGAGGCTTGCGCTCAGTGCCGTCGGGGCAGAGCTCGAACAGCTTGGTGTTGTATACTTGCATCGGCTTGCAGGAACGGTCGCCGACCACGCGGACGATATAAAACGTGTCGCCGGGAATGGAGGTGTTATAGATCCCCCGATGGCTCATAGCGTAAAGCTCGCTCCATGTATAGTGTTGATGCTCGGGGAGCCGGTATTTGCCATGATCACGAAAATCCAGAACGAAGAATAACTCGTACCGGCGATTTCTACCGCTACCGCGAATTTCCCCGTCTTCGTAGGCGCGCAGAAGGGAATCCTCCACAATCTCTATACCGGCGGTTTGGATCTTGCGGTAGAGTCGGCGGGCTGACACAAGCGTTTTGAGGAATAAGATAAAAAGAAATATCGAAGGTAGTGCGCAAATACTCCAGCCTATGATGTGGAATGCCACATGCAAATCATCGACTGTATGAGTAAGCAGAATCCCAAAGATCAGTGCCAGCAATCCGCTGATGATGGCGGAAGGGATTAGCCACATCAAGGTAGCTATCCAAACGGATTGAGGTGTGACTTTGTTCTCTGCAAGCAATCTTTCCCGACACTCGGCAAGCGTCAAAATCTCTTTTGTTACATCATTCACCTCGCCCAATCGTTTTTCGGCATTGCCGAAAAACTACCATATTTATTCTTCAATCAATATTCTTTCTTCTTTACCCTTACAGCAACCGCACTCCCGCCGCCTCGCACACCCGTACTGTCTCGGCATCCCAGATGCTGGACTGCACCTCGCCGATGTGGGCGCAGCCCATCATCAGCATACAAAGGCGCGACTGCCCGATACCGCCGCCGATGGTCAGCGGCAGCTCACCCGCCAGCAGCATCTTGTGGAAGGGAAGGGCACGGCGGTCATCACAGCCCGCAAGGGTCAGCTGACGGTCCAGCGCCTCGGCATCCACACGGATTCCCATGGAGGACAGCTCCACACCCCGTCCAAGGACCTCGTTCCAGAAGAAAATATCCCCGTTCAAAGTCCAGTCGTCGTAGTCGGGGGCGCGCCCGTCGTGGGGCTTGCCGGATCTCAGCTTGCCGCCGATCTGCATAATGAAGGCGGTCTTGTGCTCCTTTACGAAGGCGTCCTCACGCTCCTTGGCGGTATAATCGGGATAGCGATCCTCCAGCTCCTGGGTGGTGACGAAGGCAACCTCGCGGCAAAGCTCGGTTTTCAGCTGAGGGAAGCGGACGTGCAGACGGTCGCAAGTGTCGCAGATGGCGCCCACGATAGCGCGGACGATCAGCTGCAGATAATCGAGGGTACGGGTCTCGCGGGTGATGACCTTCTCCCAGTCCCACTGATCCACATAGATAGAGTGGAGATTATCCAGCTCCTCGTCCCGTCGGATGGCGTTCATGTCGGTGTACAGACCGTTGCCCACGTCAAAGCCGTAGCGCTTCAGCGCCAGCCGCTTCCACTTTGCCAGCGAGTGTACTACCTGTGCGTTCTCCCCTACCGCAGGCACGTCAAAGGAGACGGGACGCTCGTAGCCGTTCAGATTATCGTTGAGACCCGACTCCTCGGTCACGAAGAGGGGAGCGGAGACGCGCTTTAAGTGGAGCGCGTCGGAAAATTCCTGTTGGAAGGTCTGCTTGATGTAAGCGATGGCTTTTTGGGTGTTGTATGCGTCAAGGGCGGGAGCGTAGCCTGCGGGGATTTGTATTTTGTTCATAGGGATGATCCTTTCGTGATGATACCGTACATTGAATGGTATTATTATAGTACAATCGGCGCGAAAAATCAATACTTTTCGGTTGATTTCCTTGCTTTTTTAGAGGATACGCGGAAGCCGCCGCAAAGCGGATTGATTTAGCGTAGCAAAGTGCACAAAATCGAGTCGCCGCTTTTGGTAAAAATATCAAATTGTGAAACAAATATAAATTTTTCGCAAAGGGGCGGTAGCCCCTTGACAGACGGGGCAAAAATGATTAAAATAATAATGGATATAATTTTACTTACGGAGATTCGTGTGTATAAATTATAACGCAAATCAAAAGGAGGTGTAAAATTTGTTTTACCCAACACAACTGAATATTCCGCTGTTCGGTTGGATCGGCATTGCTGCCGCCGTGGCAGTGATCGGCTTGGCAGTCGGATTTATCGTTGGCAAGTTGTGGCGCAAACGGGTGGCAGAGGCTAAGATCGGTTCCGCCGAGCAGGAAGCAGAGCGTATCGTGGCAGAGGCGATGAAGGTCGCCGAGACCAAGAAAAAGGAAGCCGTTCTGGAAGCCAAGGAAGAGATCCTCGCCGCGAAGAAGGAAAGCGAACGCGAGATCAAGGATCGTCGTAACGAAGTGACCCGTCTGGAACGCCGCGTCGCATCCCGCGAAGAACAGCTGGACCGCAAGATCGAGCAGTGCGAGCGCAAGGAAGCCCAACTGGACAACAAGATCAAGGAAAACACCGCCCGCGGGGAAGAGCTGGAGGCCATCAAGACACAGCAGCTGGAAAAGCTGCAGGAGCTGTCCGGACTTACCGTTGAGGAGGCAAAGGCTGAGATCATAGGACAGATCGAGGAGCAGGCGCGCTACGAGGCCGCCATGAAGCTTGCCGAGATTGAGGAGCAGCTGAAGGAAGACGCCGATGAAAAGGCGCGCAGCATCCTGTCTCTGGCGATCTCCCGCCTGGCATCCGAGCATGTTGCCGAGGCGACCGTGTCGGTGGTTCCCCTTCCCAACGACGACATGAAGGGTCGCATCATCGGACGCGAGGGCAGAAATATCCGCGCAGTGGAGAACCTCACCGGCGTCGATCTGATCATCGACGATACCCCCGAGGCCATCACCGTCTCTTGCTTCGATCCCGTTCGGAGAGAGACCGCGAGACTGGCGCTGGAAAAGCTCATCGCAGACGGGCGTATCCATCCCGCCCGCATCGAAGAAATGGTGGAAAAGGCAAAGAAGGAAGTGGAGCTGTCCATCAAGCAGGCAGGCGACCGCGCCACCTTCGAGACCGGCATCCACGGCATCTCTCAGGAGCTGGTGAAGCTGCTGGGACGACTCCGTTACCGTACCAGCTACGGACAGAACGTACTGGATCACTCCATCGAGGTATCGCTCCTCTCGGGAATGATCGCAGACGAGATGGGTGTAGACAGCACCGTCGCCAAGCGTGCGGGTCTGCTCCATGACATCGGCAAGGCACTGACCCACGAGACCGAAGGCAGCCACGTCCAGATCGGCGTAGACGTTGCCAAGAAGTACAAGGAGAGCAAAGAGATCATTCACGCCATCGAGGCGCACCACGGAGACGTGGATCCCAAGACTCCCATCGCCTTCATCGTACAGGCGGCAGACGCCATTTCGGCAGCCCGTCCCGGTGCAAGACGCGAGAATCTGGAGAATTACATCAAGCGCCTGCAGAAGCTGGAGGAAATCGCAGAATCCTTCCCCGGAGTGGAGAAGTCCTTCGCGATCCAGGCGGGCAGAGAAGTGCGGATCATGGTAAAGCCCGAGGCGGTTTCCGATCAACAGATGATCCTGGTGGCAAGAGACGTTGCCAAGAAGATCGAGGCAGAGCTCAAGTATCCCGGTCAGATCAAGATCAACGTGGTGCGCGAGAGCAGAGCAGTCGATTACGCCAAATAAACAACGCTCGCGGCGGCAATCGCCGTGGGGAACATATAAATAATATAAAGTTAGCTTGCAAGTTTGTTCGGCACCGCCGACTTCTCATAAATAGCGATATATTATGAAATATGGATCTCGGAAGGAGAAGAGACGCTCTGTGAGGAGCTGACTTCTCCTTCTTTTTCGGAAAGGAAATCATGATGAAAATACTTTGCCTTGGCGACGTGGTGGGACCTGTCGCCGTAGATCGGCTGTGTGGTACGCTGTGGAAATATCGGAAGGAGCGGCAGATCGATTTCGTGATGCTCAACGGTGAGAACGCCGACGCAGGCAACGGCATCACCAAAGCCACCGCCCAGCGGCTGTTTGCCGCGGGAGTGGACGTGATCACCGGCGGCAACCACATCTTTAAAAAACGGGAGGTCTACCGCTACCTGGACGACGAGGAGCGGATCCTCCGCCCTGCCAACTACCCCTCCGAGCTGCCGGGCAAGGGCGACACCATCCTGGATGTCAACGGCTGGCGCATTTTGGTGATCAATGTGCAGGGAACCGTCTTTATGGACGCGCTGGACTGTCCTTTTCGCACCGTGGAGAAGATCTTGGAGCGCAACGCGGGACGCTACGACCTCTCGCTGATGGATATCCACGCCGAAGCCACCTCCGAAAAAATTGCGCTGGCACGGCACTTTGACGGAAAGATCGACGTCATCGTAGGCACCCATACTCACGTCCCTACCGCTGATGCAAGAATTCTTCCGAAGGGGAGCGGCTATGTTACCGACCTTGGAATGTGCGGCGTTTTCGAGAGCGCGCTGGGGGTTGACGTAGATTGCATCATCCAAAAGCTGAGATACAAAATTCCGACAAAATTTGAGCTTTCGAATGGAAATGTAACTTTTCAAGGGGCGGAGTTTGTCAAAAGCCCACAAACGGTGGGCGCGGAATTTGTAACAAGAGTAGAATTTTCATAAGAATCCGCTTTCCTCTTGAACCATTTTTCAGAATTTGATATAATAGAGTAACAGGTATCCTTACCTAATTCTCAATTTGTGAGAGGAGAAAGACCATGGAAGTTTTGAAAGTATCAGCTAAATCCAGCCCCAATCTCGTTGCGGGAGCCATTGCCGGCGTTATCCGTGAATGCGGTGAAGTAGAAGTACAGGCGATCGGCGCAGGCGCAGTGAACCAGGCTGTCAAGGCAGTAGCCGTTGCAGGCGCATTCCTGAGCGAGGATCAGCTGGAGATCAGCTGCAAGCCTTCTTTCGCAGAGGTTTCGGTCAACGACGAGCAGCGTACCGCTATCAAGCTGATCGTAAAGGCCGATAAGATCGCCGAATAAGAATGTCGGCAGAGATCGACGCAGTAAAAGACCGCACAGCAGAAGCTGTGCGGTCTTTTACTGTTTATTTAAGCAGCTCGTCGGAAAGTCGCAGGATCTCAGGCGCGATCCGTTTCCGTTCCCGACGGGTGACGGCGATGTAGACGGGATAGGACAGTGCGGCAATTCCGATGCCTAAAAGTCCGAAGATGATACCGGGGATCATAGGATCGCCGATCCCGATGGTGTCGCCCAGGTCGGTGGTGACCAGGCTCATGCCAATCCCCAGCAGCAGTGCGCCGATGATGCCGATGGTCAGCGCAATGGCGGACGCCTTGCGGGTGACGCTTCGATCCAGCGCGCGGAGCCGATCCATCATGCGCTTCTTATCGTCTGCGGGAACAGGCGGGGCGTATTTGCTTCGGATGGTTTGGATCTCCTTTTGTTCCTTGGCGGAATACGAGAAGGAGAAGGTCTCGGTCTTATTTTTCTCTTCCATAATAAACTCCCGAAGCGGATCACCGCTCCATTTCTTTGAACTTACGGATGGCACGGTTTGCCGTGACGATCATAAAGACTGACAGAGTGATCACGATGAGGCTGATCCCCGCGCCGGTGGAGGCGATCATGATCCGTCGGAACTCGGGTGTCTGTTCTGCGCCGAACTGAGAGATCATCGCAGTTTCCAGCGCCAGCATCGAGACCAGCGCGGCGGACAGATTGATCCGCTTGGTGGCAGACATCACGGGGCTGTTGTACTTGCGGAATTTGACGATGTCGATGATGGCGTGAGTGGTGATGTAGAAGGTATAGGCGGCCATAATGTAGATCAGCATTCCGCTATACTCGTAGCCCTTGTCCTGATACAGGATCATCAGCACCGCACCGGTTAGCGTCAGATTAAGGGTCAGCAGGATGATACCGCACAGCCGAGAACGGCGATATTCTCCGATCTGATCGGTTCCGATGCCTACCCGTCTCACATAGCGAGCCAGCAAAAAGCGCATCGCGGCAAGGATGGCGTAGTAACCGGAGAGAATGCCGAACCAGTTGGTGTGGTAATAGACGGCGAGGCAGGCGTTAAAAACGATATAGAGCAGGTTGATGGCAAGCGATCCGTAAAGTGTCACCGTGGTGCGGAATTCCACATCGTTGAGAAAGAGCCCGCTGTAGTGGGTAGAGTGGAGCTTGCCTTTGCCCGTGCGGAACCAGCGGGGGAAATACTTGATACACCGCATCACAACGACGGTCAGTGCATATGCGGCTGCCACATATGCGGGAATGGCAATGGGGCTCTGCTCCCACCGCATCAGAAAGACCGCTACGGTCGCGCCGCCGCTGACGACAGTCGATAGAACGACTATCCACACAGGCGGATAGAGCAGAACGGTAAGGATGCGCCGCCAATTTTGCTTGCAATAAGCGAGGATGCCGAAAAAGAGATCTTTCATAGCCGTTTTTTGATCCGAACGGTGAAGGTAGAGCCTTTACCGCTGACGCTCTCCACCGAGATCTCTCCTTCCACAATATCCACGACCCGCTTGACCAGCGCCAGACCGAGGCCGTTGCCGCGAGTGGCGTGAGAGGTGTCGCCCTGATAGAATTTTTCGAAAATGTGTGCGCCCACCTCGGGAGTCATACCGCAGCCGGTGTCGGTGACGCTGACCGTGGCGAAGGTATCGTCGGTGGTAAGACACACCGAGACTCTGCCGCCCTCGTCGGTGAATTTAAAGGCGTTGGATAGCAGATTGTTCCAGACCAGAGACAAAAGCTCCCGATCCGCACAGACCTCCACGTCCTCGGCGATGTCGGTTTCGATCTCGATGTTCTTCTTCTCCCACTCGCCCTCGAATTGGAGCAGACATTCGCAAAGCTGCTCGCCCAGATCGTAGACGGTGTTTTCGGGGAAGATCTGCTGATTCTCCAGCTTGTTCAGCTTGAGGATGTTGGTGATGAGATTTGCCAGCCGACGGGAGGTGTCGGAGATCGCCTTCGAATATTCGATCCGCTTTTCCTCGGAGAGCCCCGGCTCCCGCAGCATAGCGGCGTAATTGCCGATGACCGCCAGCGGTGTCTTCAGCTCGTGGGAGACGTTGGCAACGAAATCGGTACGCAGGGTCTCCACCCCCGACAGCTCCTCGGCAAGGCGGTTAATGCCCTTGCCGATGCGGTTGAAGGTGTCCTCATCGTCCATTTTGGCAAGGGTGGGAACACGGGCGGTGAAATCGCCCTTCATCAGCTTTTGGGTAGTCTGGACGATGATCCGCGCGGGTCGGGTGACGGTAAGCTTCCGTCTGATAGAGTCGACGGTAGCGCAGGCGAGACTCAGCAGGATCACGTTGGCGAAGGTGAGCTTTGCTGCCGCCTGGATGTTGTCCGAGGTCAGATCGATCTCCATGGTTTGAGACATGACCGTGATAAAGAGCATCAGACAGCAGGTGGTGACGAAGGCGACCAGCAGAAAGAAGACCAGAAAGCGATTTACCGAACGGATAACAGCGGCAAACCGAGGCGGTCTGCTCATTTGATCACCGCCTTGTAGCCCAGTCCGTGGACGGTAACGATCTCGAAATCTTTGCAATCGGCAAGCTTACTGCGAAGCTTGGTCATATACACGTCCACCGTGCGGGGACCCGAAGCGGTATCCACGTCCCAGAACTCATCCATCAGTTGAGTGCGGGTGAAGGTCTTCTTGGGGTAGGAGAGCAGCTTGTAGAGTAGGCTGAACTCCCGATTGGTGAGGGCGATCTCCTCGCCGTCAAGATAAGCGGTATGCTCGTCGGCATCCATGACAAAGGCTCCCACCTCCAGCTTGCGACTGGAAGCGATCTTCGCCCGCCTGAGGAGCGCGCCGATCCGCAGAAACAGCTCATCCAGATCCACGGGCTTGACCATATAATCGTCTACGCCCACCCGATATCCCTTCTGTTTGGAGGCAAAATCGTCACGGGCAGTCATAAAGAGGATGGGGATATTCTCGCTCTGTGTGCGGACGTTGCGGACGAATTCAAAGCCGTCTACGTCGGGCATCATAATATCCGAAACGATCAGATCGAACACGGTCTCGTACATCGCGTCGTAGGCATCTGCGGCATTCAGACAGCCTGTGGCCTCGTAACCGCTGTGACTCAGAAAAGAGCACACGGTGCGGTTAAGATCCACATCGTCTTCCAACACCAGAATTTTGAACATAAGAAAAACCTCCCTACAATAATGATCTCATTGTATCACGCAAATGTTAAAGTTTTGTTTCCGTTTGTACTGCGCGGCGAAATATTTTCGTACAAACGAAGGGAAATCGCCCCTCGACCCACAACCTCTCCCTTTCTATCGCACCGGGTAGGAGAGGGGCTTGCTCCTCCCGTGCCGAATATCGAATACCGTTTGCCCTTCGGCAGGCAACCTCCCACAAATGAAAAATCGCCGCAAACGCGGCGATTTCAGTCAAATCTAATTATTGCGCACACTCTCTTGCAATGTACCGTGTGCCGTAATCCAGCACCAGGTAACAGAGGAGACAGTAGATCGCCAGCAGGAAGTAGGGAACTACCAGCGACAGCAGCGTGTTGAAGCTGTCGGGGGCACCCGCCTGCAGGACGGTGCCTACGGTATTCAGCACGGAATTAACAAACGCCAGCACGCCGTAAGCGATCAGCCCCAATCGAAGCGCAACGGGCAGGGGAGTATCGTCGTAATTCTGATACAGCGACGAAGGAGACAGATCCTGACGGGCGCGCAAAGCTGTCTGCCGGCGACGCAAGGCGAACAGCGAGGCGATCAGCAGGATGACGAACAAAAACACCTGGCTGATGAAGAGGGACAGCCCCGTATAGACCATCTCCGAGCTGTCGGCGGTCAGGGTATTCAGCGTCACGTTGCACAGCTCGAAGGGGAGCACCAGCGTGGAATCCAACCAGGCCAGCAGATAGTAGACCGCCAACCGCAGCAGGATCACCACGAATACCGATGAGATACCGTGAAGCGCAAGAATGCGCCCCAGCGTTTTAGTAGAATCTGCAACGGCACAGTAGACCGCCAGCGCCAGCAGTAAGAAGAAAGCGGCAAGATTGAAGAGCTCGGTTGCTTGGAAGAAGATCTGATAGACCGTTCCTGCGCCATGGTTCGAAAGAATGATCTGCCGTAGCGGGAAGATCACCACGGCGTCGATCAGGGGAGCGACCAGCGCCAGAAGCAGGGTCAGCCGGGACAGCTTTTTGACGGCTGCCGCGGACAGCGTCGCGGGAGGCGAAGTCTTTGCGGATCTGCCGCCTTTGGCATTCGCCGCGGATTTTGCGGCAGGGGGAGTATTTTTCTTCATGGGCGCTCCTTAATAGAAACGGTGAACCGAGACGACCTTGCCCAGGATCAGTAGCTCGTCCTCCACGATGATGGGGGCCATGGTGGGATTCTCGGGTTGGAGGCGGAAGTGACCGTTTTCTTTGTAGTAGGTCTTGACGGTGGCCTCATCGCCCACCAGAGCTACCACGATCTCGCCGTTCTGTGCTACGTTTTCTTTCTTGACCACGATGATGTCGCCGTCCATAATACCCACGCCGATCATACTCTCGCCCTTGACCCGGAGCGCGAACAGATCGCTGCTTCTCAGCGAGCGGCGGGTCAGGGGAACATCCACGTAGTCCTCAATGTTCTCGGCGGCAAGGATGGGGATGCCGGCGGCGACCGTGCCCACCACCGGAACATGAGCAATGTCGCTGGAGGCGGGAGTGGGATCGCTGACCCGCAGGGAGCGGCTCTTGCGATCGGTCTTGCGGATGTAGCCCTTTTCCTCCAGACGCTGGAGATAGGCGTGAACGGTGGAGGTGGACTTGATGCCCAGTGCCTGTTGGATGTCCCGCACGCTGGGAGGATAGCCCTGTGCGTGGATCGTTTCGGAGATATACTCGTAGAATGCTTTTTCTTTGGAAGTGAGTGGTTCCATAGTGAGATCCTTTCTCTGCCATAACGGCGAAGTGGTGCTATGATATAGATAGCTTATTTATAGTTTAACAGAGATTTGTAACCAAATTATGAACAAATGTTCGAAAATTGCGAAAAAGAGAAATTTTTTTCAAAATATCAAAGTGCGGGGCGACTATGCCGCAGTCTGTGGACGGTTTTCCCGCAGCGTCTTTCCAATCAATGCAATGTGGCGGATTTGTTGAAAAATGTCAAGGAATTTGTGAAAATATTTGTCTAAAGTATTGACAAAATGCCCGACATGAATAAATTTGTTTTGTGATTTGTTTTGGAGGAAGAAACTTATGAAAAAACAATTGCATTCATTCTGATGATTGCGCTGGCGGCAACCACCAATGTTGACGCTAACTGTCTCAGCGGCAAGACCATCACCGTCACCGGCGACAAGGTCTGCAAGGACTGCGGCGAGACCGTTGAGGCAGGTAAGGTCATTCCCGCTACCGGCGCCGAGGTTGATCCTCCCAAGACCGGCGATATGACCGTTCTGATTGCGACTGCAGCTGTTCTGGCTCTGATCGGTATGGGCGTGATCGTTTCCAAGAAGAGAAGCACCGCTTGCTAAAAAAGCACCGGAACCGAGGCAATCGCCTCGGTTCTGTTGGTGTCCGTAATAATTGGATAAAAGTCGGTGAAAATTGAATTTGCTTATAGAAAATGTACAAAAAACGGCGCGAAATTTTGGCGGCGTAAAAGGTGGATTTTGAAAAAATTGCGCTTCTTGCAATTGACAAATTGTGAACGATATGTTATAATAAAAGCGCATACGGTCGCTAAGAGACGGCCGAAAACAAATCAGGAGGATAATTATGAAAAAACTTCTCTCTTTCGTACTTGCCTGTGTGATGCTTCTCACCATGGCGTCCTTCGGCGTTTTTGCTGATGAAGGCGTTATCGAGATCACCACCGCCGAACAGCTGGCGGCTATCGTGGATAACCTCGGCGGAAACTACAAGCTGATGAATGACATTACCGTTACCAGCGTAGTAGGTATGAACGCTGACGGCGCAAGTGTCGATGAATCCAAGGTTTTCACCGGTACCTTCGACGGTAACGGCAAGACCATTACCATCAACCTCACCGATACCAACTACCGTACCGGTATCTTTGCACAGGCAGGCGGCGAAGGCTGTACCATCAAGAACCTGACTGTGGAGGGTACCATCACCAGCAAAGGTAACTCTCTGGGCGGCGTGGTAGGAACCGCAAAGGGTCCCATCACCTTCGAGAATGTGACCTCTAAGATCAACCTTTCCGCTGACAGCGACAGCGAAGGCTCCAGCGGCGCAGGCGGTATTCTGGGCGTAAATGAGGGTCAGACTGTAACCTTCAAGAACTGCACCTCTTCCGCTACCGTTCGCGCAAAGCGCGGCGTAGGCGGCTTTATCGGTTTGATTCGTAACCAGGGTGCCGTTGAGATTTTCGAAAACTGCACCTTCAACGGCAAGGTTACCAACTACTCCGAATGGTCCGACAAGCGCGGTGCAGGCGGCTTTATCGGCATTATGCACCACAACACCGGCGACCAGGTCAACGTAACCTTCAAGGACTGTGCTTCCGACGGCGAGGTTGTGGGCGAGTACATTCTTGCATCCGCATGGGTAGGCAGCTACGCTCGTTACACCAACGGCGTTCCCACCTATGAGAACTGCACGCAGACCGCAAAGGTTACCGTTCTGGGTCAGGAGATCTCCAAGATCAACGATACCAGAATCGTTGAAGGTCACGACCAGCAGACCAGCGGCAAGGTGGTAATTGACGCTGCGGCGAATACGGTCACCGCGGGCACCTACATGGGTATGAACGCAGAGATGCTGGCTGCCAAGGTCGCATCCACCGAAAACAAGGTTTATGTGAATGGCGTTCTGGACGAGACTGCCGTAGTCTCTATCGGCGACGATAACGGCAATACCAGATACATGAAGGTCGTTTGCTCTGATCCTACTCTTACCGCAGGTGAGATGGTTTCCATCCTGGTAGTATTTGGCGACGGCTCCTACACTTCTCTGGGGCAGAGCGTTGAAGCAACTTTGGAAGGTAACACCGGCAGACTGCCTTCTGCTACCGTAGCAGGCGCAAATGCTGAGAGCACCGATTACACCAAGAATCTGAACGCTCCCATTCCCGAACCCGAGCAGCCCGGCACCACTGAGCAGCCCGGCACCACTGAGCAGCCCGGTACCACTGAGCAGCCCGGCACCACCGAGCAGCCCGGTACCACTGAGCAGCCCGGCACCACTGAGCAGCCCGAGTCTCCCAAGACCGGCGATGCGCTGACTGTGATGATCGCAGTCTCCGCAGTGGCAATGGCGGCGATCACGGCGGCGATCTCCAAGAAGAGAAGCACCGCTTGCTAAAGCATATCAACGAAAAAGCAGAGCTTCGGCTCTGCTTTTTTGCGAAAATTGCGACAATTAGTGCAAAAATTGCGGTTTTACCTATTGACAAATTGTAAATTGTGTGTTAAAATCGAATTAACAATCTAAGAACCCGCCGCAAGGCGCGCGGGGAGTGATTTAAGGAGGAAATTTTTATGAAGAAATTCACAAAAGTACTGCTGTGCGCAGCTCTCGCAGCGTCCATGGTAGTACCCGCCGCAATGAGCGTATCTGCGGCAGAACTGACTTTGCAGACCGATAATCCTATGTATGGCGGTACTTCTGCCGTGGTTAATGACGGCCACGGCTTTATTGAAGGTGACCTGACCTTTACCGAGTCCCTAAATGCAGAGGATCTCTCTGACATTAAGGTTGAGGTCAATGGCAAGGTTGCATATTGGAACAATGGTTACATGGGTTATAGACACTGCCAGCTCCGCGATGACTCTAATCACAATCTGCCTAAGGCGTCCCTTCAGCTTGGTATCGTTGGTGCTGATGTAGTAGCGGGCGAGAATACCATTAAGTTTACTGTCGGCGAAGACACCTATACCCAGACCTTTACCTCTAACACCAACATTCTGGGTACTTCTTATGCGAAGGTAACCGGCGATGCGAAGGCAAAGACCGCTAAGGCAGAGATCGTGTTCAACACCGATCCCGGCTTCGAAATCGGCACTACCTTCGAGGGTAGCTGCCATGACGACCACGGCTCGAAAGGCACCTTCACCGTAACCAAGTACGACGAAGTTACCAAGATGTACACCATCGAGTCCACCAATTTTGTAACCACTCAGTCCCTGCTGGAGCTGAAGGTCACCTCCGAGGGTGAGTACAAGGATTACTGGGTATCCGCTACCATCAACGAGTACAACACCTATGTAAAGAGCGAGATCAGCGGTACCAAGATCGCTATCACCGAGGCTACCATCAACCGTGATAACAAGCCCGGCTCCAACCTGATCGACGGTACTTCTGAAAAGGTTGAGGGCGGTGTTCCTACCGAAACCGATCCCGTTATCATCACCTTTAAGACTGCTGATGCAGTTAAGGTCAACACGATGATTCTTTACACCGGCGGCGACGATGCTAATTGGAACAACCGTGCTCCCAAGGCATTCAAGCTGTACGGCGTTACCGCTGACGGCGCAGAAGAGCTGATCAAGGACGTTGCAGATTCCGGTATGCAGAACTTTAACTTTACTCCTTATGCGATTGATATCGACGCTACCGTAGCATACAACTCCTTCAAGATGGTGATCACCTCCAGAATCGACCGTCCCCAGACCGCAAACCAGAATGACTGGTTCCAGCTGGGCGAGCTGGAGATCTACTCCGATGATGCAGGCATGACCGACATCTACGAAGTAAAGACCGGCGCTGTTGCTTACAACGGCACCGTACCCACCGCTACTCAGCCCGAGCAGCCCGGTACCACCGAGCAGCCCGAGCAGCCCGAGTCTCCCAAGACCGGCGACGTAGCACTGGTTGCAGTTGCAGTTTCCATCGTAGCACTGGCAGGCTTTGCAGTAGTTTCCAAGAAGAGAAGCTCCGCTTGCTAAAGCAAACCGAGAATATTTCAATAGGACCCGAGTTTTTCTCGGGTCCTATTTCTGTGTATTTGGGAAATAAGCAGTTGACAGAACGCGGAAAATGTGTTAAAATGATTAAACTACATACATATAAATGGAGGAAAAGATGAAATTTCAGCTTAAACTGATGTCGGCGGCACTTGCCGTGCTAATGACGGCTCCCACATTGCTCGCCTGCGGCGGCGAAGCTGCCGTGACTACAGCGGCAGTCACTACGACGGCGCCTGATGTCGAAACCGAAGCCCCCGAAGTGCAACTCACTCCCGAGGAGTATGCCGCACTTCTGGCATCCAACCCCTACGGTGCTCCCGCCGAGACCTTGATGGAGGAGACAATCGAAAAGTATTACGACAAGCGCAGTCACGGCTTGAAGGAAAGTCTGTCGAACCCCGGCAACCCTGCCTGCGTTTGGCCTACCACTGCGTTCGTGGAGGCACTGTCGGAGTCTTATACGATGTATCCCGACAACGCTACCATCAGAAACTGCTATATCGATATGCTGGACAACGGCTTTGACATCTTCAAGGTCTCTAACGTGACTCTGACCACCCCTTCGGGCAGACATACGGGAATTACCTATTACAATTCCTGGCGCGGCTCCTCCGGCGACTTCTATTACGACGATAACGCATGGATCTGCATCCGTTACCTGACCGCCTACGAGCAGTTCGGCAACGAGGACTACCTGAACCGCGCGAAGGAGATCCTGAAGTTCCTGTGGACCGGCTATGACGACTATCAGGGCGGCGGCATCTACTGGAGCAAGCTGTTTGACGATAACGGCAAGAGCAATAAGGGCACCTGTACCAACGGCCCCGCTGCGATCTCTCACCTGTGGATGTACCAGCTTACCGGCGAGGAGATCTACTTCGAGCGCGGTAAACTGCTCTACGATTGGGTCAACGACAACCTGCGCACGTCGGGCGGCATTTACTATGCAGGCGTCAACGATCCCTGGCAGCCCGCATACGACCAGGGCACGATGCTCTACGCCAGCTGTCTGATGTACGAGATCACCCAAGATAGTGAGTATCTGAAGCTGGCGCGCAGATCCGCTACCGCTGTCGCTTCCCATATGTTCAGCACCTCGGGAAGAGGAGAGGAAATGGTAGCGACCATGAAGCGCAATCCTATCTACAAATCCTGGTGCGTGGGCTGGCTGACCCGCGGTATGGTAAAGTATGTGGAGACCGACACCTCCAAGAAGTCCAACACCTATATGACGTTGCTGAAAAACGTTATGGATCAGACCCTGCTGACTAAGGATGCAAACGGACAGTACGATCCCTTCTTCTGCTCCAAAGGCACCGACTTCTGGGATAAGAACTACTACGACAACGATGTGATGCAGCCTGCAGGCATCGTCGTCGTTCTACAGCTGCTGGCATATTACGACGTCTACCAGCTGAATCTTGCCTATTGATAGATTGATGACACCGTTTGTGTGACACGAAAAAGCAGAATCGGTGATAGACAAAAGGACCTGTCGCAAATGCGAATCAAACCGCATTTGCGACAGGTTCTTTTTGTATTGACAAACAGCACAGAATATGGTAAAATAGATCAGCAAACCAAATCATACGGTGCGCGCTATACACCTTGGGAGGAAACAATGAAAAAAATGTCGCTGATCTTAGTGATCGTTATGCTGATGGGTCTGATGTCCGGCACGGGTGTATTTGCCGAGTCTGCAGAGATCCCTACACTGAATGTGGATGTTGATACCGGCGAAATGACGGTGATCCCCGTCGTGGATCCTTTCGCCAAGGGAATCGTCCCCTGGGGCGGCGAGGAGGTCGATAAGCTCTTTGACGGTCTGTACGGCGTACCATCCGACGATGCGATGGCATCTCACTTCCGTACCGATGAAGAAAAGGGAACCAAACTGGGCGGTCAAGTAACCGCTCCCATGGTTACGGTGGATTTCTTTACCGAGGAAGCTTCCGCCATTCGATATTACACCTTCTATACCGGCTTTGATACGGCGATGGAGCCCAGGCGTAATCCCATTGAATGGACACTCTACGGGGTGGATGGCAACGGCGATATACACATCCTTCACGATGTCGTATCCAATGAGAGCGTCTCTACCGGTATGCAGGCGATTAACTGCGCCCCTTACACCTACCAGGTGCCTGCTGAAAACGTGGGTAAATATTCCGAGTATTTCATTGAATTTGTCGTCTCGGGCGAGTACTTCCAGCTCAACGAGATCGTTCTGTTCGGCGATGTGGGAGCGGAAGAAGAGCCCGCCGATCCTCCTTCCGATGAACCGCCCGCCGGTACTACCGCGCCCACCGGTACCGCGCCTGCGACCGACGGCTCTGCCTCCGGCGACACCGATAGCGACGCAGACGCTCCTGTGATTCCCATTGTGATCACAGCCGTTGCGGTGATCGCGGTGGCGGCAGTAGTCGTGACCGTCGTTCTCAAAAAGAAAAAGAAGTAAATCGGCGTTATCGGGAATATATAGATCCAATACGCAAAAACGAGAACATCCCCATTAGGGGATGTTCTCGTTTTTGCATGGATGAGATCAATGGGCGCCCTCGTACAAGAGATCGGTGATCTGCGCAAACTGCTCCAGCCCAAGCGCTTCTCCCCGTACCGTGGGCGACAGCCCTGCGGCGGCGATGGCACAGGCGATCTGCTCTTTGCCGATTCCGGGCAGGGCAGCGAGAGCGTTTTGCAGGGTCTTGCGCCGCTGTCCGAAAGCGGCTTTGATGACGGCGAACAGCTTGGCCTCGTCGGCAACCTTCACGGGCGGCGACTTGTGGAGCTTGATCTGCACTACCGCGCTGTCCACCTTGGGCGCAGGGACGAAATTTCCCGCGCTGACCGTGAAGAGCCGTCTGGGCGTGCCGTAATAGCAGAGCACCGCCGTAATGGCACCGTAAGCGTCCGATCCGGCAGGTGCGCAGAGCCGTTCGGCGACCTCCTTCTGCACCATGACCGTGATGGAAGAGAAGGGAAGCTTGGATTCCAGCAGTGCCATCAGGATGGGGGTGGTAATATAATAAGGAAGATTGGCGCAGACCGCCAGACGGGTGCAGTCCGCAAACTCCTCTGCCACCAGCGCGGGCAGATCCACCTTCATAATATCGTTGTTGACTACGTGGACGTTATCGCAGTCGGCAAGGGTCTTCTCTAGGATGGGAAGGAGGGTTGAGTCAATCTCCACAGCGGTCACCTTTTGGGCCACGGCTGAGAGCTTCTGGGTCAGCACGCCGATGCCGGGGCCGATCTCCAGAATACCCAGACGCTCGACGGGATCGGGGACATCAGGCAGAGCGGAGGCGGCGATGCGCTCTACCACCGATTCGTTGGTGAGAAAGTTCTGTCCGTATTTCTTTTTGAAGGAGGTGCCCTCCTCGCCCAGCAAGGAGCGGATCACCGAAAGGTCGGTCAGTTTCATAAAACCTCGCAGAAATGTAGGATGATACAATTGTAACATATTCTCGAAAAAAAAGCAATCACTCTGCGAAAAAAACTTGACAAACGGAATTTGATGTGCTATAATAGTTTCGTTCATCACTCCTCATATGCTAATGTGGCTCAGTTGGTAGAGCAGCTGATTCGTAATCAGCAGGTCGCGGGTTCGAGTCCCGCCATTAGCTCCAAAAACGACAGGTTTTGGCCTGTCGTTTTTTGTGTTGCGTCCGCGCCGGGCAAGCGACGCAAAAAAATTAAAGAATTTTCCGAAAAGATGGGACGATTTCAAAAATAATACGACTATGTAGAATAGAAGCTCAGATCGATCTGCGATAAATGCCGCACAGTCGCAGGGCGGCGTGCGTGAAAACAAAGGAGTTAAATGAAAAAGCATTAGCAGTATTGTTGAGCACCCTGCTGGTGGGAACCATGACCTCCTGTTTTGCGCTGATGGAATTTTACGACAAGTACGTTTTGGCAATCCCCCTGAGGAAGAAGCATCCTTGCTGTATGTACACCCCTTTGAACACGGTTCCGGTATGCTGGACAGCTCGTGGGGATTCACTACTTTGGAGATCGCCCTTGACATCTCGCGGCTCAGTAAGGATCTGTATCTCCGTTACAGTGTGTCGGGCAGTAAAGAAGACACTTGGCGCAATCGGAACGTGATCGTCAGCGCAGTGCCCAACCGATAAACCGCAATAAAAAAATCACTGCGAAAGCAGTGATTTTTTTATGGATGAAATTACAGCTCAGGAGCGGTCTCGCCCTGTGCCAGCAGCTTTACAACTGCCCACAGAGAGGTGTCAGCGTTAGTGTCGGAGCCGTTGTACCAGCCCATACCGCCGGAGCGGGTGCCGCTGGAGGTGCAGTCGTTGTACTGGAAGTCCATCAGCAGGAAGTTGCCTGCTGCAACGGGAGTGTGGTAGGGAACGTAGGAGAATTCGATGATCATGCCGGTCTCGGTGCGGGTGTAAGCGGTCTTTGCGTTCAGGTTGACCGTGGTGTCACCGTGACGGGGCAGCATTTCCAGACCGTTATCGATCAGTGCGAACTGATAGGTGCCGCCTGCGAAGGCTTCGAAAGAAGTCCAGTAAGCCAGAGGATCCTCGGAAACGTATACGTAGATGCCATCGTTGTTGTAGTCGCCCACAGAGCCGCCGGTGTAGATGTCGGAGTCGGTGATCTCAAACAGGAAGTAGAGGCCGTTCTCGTCCCACATTGCGCTTGCCTCAACGACGGTGTCCTCGTTGGGCTTGTCTTTCTTGACCAGGTCAAGAGAAACGGTAGCGGCGTTTGCCCAGGACTCGTCCTTGGTGCCGTCAACAGTAGCGGAGCCGTAGGGGATGAACATCTCGGAGATGTCTGTCCAGTCGTCCTCTTCGCCATTGGTCTCGGGAGGAACGACCACGGGGGGAGTCAGAGTGGTGGTCTGCTTTGCAGTAGTGGTCTGCTGTGCGGGGGTGGTGTCTGCGGCGGAAGTCTCATCGGCTGCATCGCTCGCGCAAGCGGTAGTAGCGAAGAGCAGAGACGCCAGCAGAACCAGTGCGGTCAGTTTCTTTTTCATGTTCTGTTACCTCATTTCTAAAAAATACAGTGGTGCATATGTACACTATGTTAGTTTGATTATACCATATATGTATGAACAATTCTATCAAAATCGGACATCGAAGGACGAAAAAATATCAAAAATCAAAATGTCCATTTCCCCGCGCGCGGATGAGCAGCGCACCCACTCTGCAGGCACGGATATAGCAGGCGGTGAGATAGTCTATCGGCTCCATACGGGCGTAGGGCGCGTTCTCGCGGCGGTCGGGCTTGGAGCGCAGGGACAGCTCGAAGGTTAGCACATCGGGCGTGCGCGCACGGGCGAGCCGTGCCATCTTTTCGCTAAAGTCGCCGATGCCGTCGAAGGGGAGAAGATGCAGATCGTCGATCCAGGTGATCTCGCCCGATACGTCACGGATACCCAGATTGTCGTTGACGTGGGTGGCAAGGAGCCGATCACCCCAGCGGGCAAGGAGGTCCTCGGAGTAGTTGTAGCACATCTCGTGCCCCGTGTCCCAGCAAAATCCCACCGTTTTGTTGTCCTTGAAGTGCGCCAGCAGAGCATCCAGATACTCGATGCCCTCGGTGTTCTCCAGGGCGATCTTGACTCCGCGCTTCTCTGCGTGGCGGACGACTCTCTCAAAACGGGTAAGCCCGATTTCGGTGGGAGAATGATCCTTGAAGCCGATAAAGGCGTGTGCCACCATGATCGGCACTCCCGCACGCCGGCAGGCGTCCAGACAGTCGCACAGCTCGGCGACGGCGGCGTTGCCCTTTTCATCATCCGCGCCCCAGATGTCGGCGGCCCTTCCGAAGGGCGCGTGGATGGATTGATAGATCATCCCGCACTCGGCGGCGACCTTGGCCCATTCCTCCACGGGATCTCCCTTGCTCCATCCGGTGAAGAAGGCCTCGAAGCCCACCTTCCGCATGGCACGGATCTCATCGGCAACGCTCATCCCGGGCAGACCTAAGATACCAAGTCCCAGTTTTTGCTTCCACATAGCGTATCACTCCTTCGTCGCCCTCGCAAGGGGCGTTTTTTTCAGTATAGCAGGATTTTTCGAAAATGTCAAGCAAAACTCCCGCATTCGGTGGAATGCGGGAGTTTGGTTGAGTTAACCGTGAACGGCACCGATGAAGGTAGCCCCCACGTCTCTAGCCTCGCAACCGTAAAACGTGGCGATGTCCTCCAGAGTCACCGAATAGATCTGCTCTCTGGTCACTGCCGCCAACGCCGTTTCGGTAGTGTCGGGGAAATAATGCGTCTGCACTCTGTGGAGCTCGTCGGGAAGGATCTCCCACCCCAGCGATCGGAGGTAGTCTGCCGCTGAAACGGTCTGCCCTCTGACGACGATGGTAGCGGAAACGGCAAATCGTTGGTCGGCGGTTGCGGCGGGATACCAATCGTGCGTTGTGTCCAGCCCGTCCATGATCCGTATTCCCGTGGGGAAGGTTTGCGCATACTCCTCCGGCAGGATGAATTCCATCTCGCCCATCAAAGACGTAGAAGTCGTTTGACTGCTCATAGTAGAGGGAATGGTATACCATTGCCCGTTCAAATACACTTCCAGCAGCAAAGCGTCCCCTTTGAGATAGTAGTGCGAGTGCTCTCCCCAGCTCCGATGATTGCCCACCCACGCGTATTCGAAGTCTACGTGGAAGCGGCGGCTCTCGGAAAGGCAGAGGCTGGGTGTGTTGGTGATTGCGGTGATACAATCCGGCACCTTGCGGGAAGGAGCGAGCGGTAACCCGTCGATTTGCCACCCTTCGTCTGTCAGGAAGGGCGCATCGGGCTCATCCACGATGGTAAAGGCAGTGTATACCATGCCGCGGGAGGCGTCGGGGGTATGATAGGTGTACAGATGGTCCACTTCGAAGTCTACGGCAACCCGATAGTGACCGGCGGGCAGGTTGTTGTAATCTTCTACAGGAAGCGTGATCTCGATCTGGGTACTGTCACCGCGCAGGGTCAGCTCGGTCGATCCGCTCGCGACCGTTTGCAGACCGCCCGCGGTGGTCGGGAGCGCGTACCATTGCCGTCCAAAAGCACCTCCAGACCCACGTCACCTACAGTGTGAGAATAGGGCGCGCTTTCGGTGCCCTGATGCTGAGCGGTCAGCGTGAGAGAGAGCGAACGCTGCTGGGACAGACAAATGATCGGATCCTCCAGCCTGCCTTCTACGCAGGAATAAATGTCGCGCGTATTGGCGGAAGGGGACAGCTTGGTTAAATCCCAACCGCCGTCCTCGGTAAAATAGCTGTCGACGTTGGTCGCTGCAGGCGGGTCGCTCGACTGATCCATCAGCTTCGGCACGAACAGCAACGCGCCCACCAGCACCACCGCGCACGCCGCGTATGCCAGCACTGCTTTCCCGATCCGCCTTGAGTGACGGGAGCGAAAGGAGGGCGCATTGTGGATGCCCGCTCCCTCTGGGAAAGAGTCGGACAGTAGCTCGGGCGAGAGGGCGCCCATCAGCTTGTATAACCGTTCGGTATTAGAATTTGTCCTCGTCATACGTTGATCCCTTCCTCTTTCAGCTTCTCTCGCAGGCGAGAGCGCATTCTGGACAGCCGCATCTTGGCGGCGTGGGTGGACAGTCCTACCGCCTTGGCGGCAGACTTTTTTCGTAGACGATCCAGCGCCAGATTGCGGATCACCTTCACGAAATACGCCCACAGGGAGACGGGACGCTGGGGTGGGATGGAGTTCCAAAGACGGAGCAGGGCGTCGTTGACGCATTCCTCCGCGTCGGCGGAGTTTTGCAGCAAATTGTTGGCGACCGCCTCCCCGGCGGCACCGTAACGGTTCTGGACTTCGGCAATGGCAGTTTCCGAGCGCGCCCAGAATTGGTCTATGATTTGATGATCGGTCATGGTCGCCCTCCTTTCTGCGATCCGAGATCGCTTGCCTTTACCCTAAAGACGCAATTCTTCGGAAAAGGTAACGCGCACGCGCGAAAAACAAAAGTATTTGCATATTTATTATAGCAGAGAAACGCTTTTTCGTCAATCGAACAGGGAGATTTGTGAAAAATATACAAAAAAAAGTGTATAATTTTGTGGGAATGGGAATTGACTTTTTACCGCTAAACGAGTATAATAAATATGTATTTTTAAATATTACAGGGTAAAGTAACCCCCCAAAAAATAGGAGAATGATTATGAAAAAACTGTTTTCTCTTTTACTTGCCGGTACGATGATGCTCGGTATGGCAGCTTGCTCCGAAGACACCACTTCCACCAAAGACACCTATACCGTCGGCATCTGCCAGATCCAGCCCCACGTTGCGCTGGACGCCGCTACCCAGGGCTTCCAGGATGCACTGAAGGCTGAACTGGGCGACAAAGTCACCTTCAAGGTACAGGACGCCGGCGGCGATCAGTCTGCCTGCACCACCATCATCAACAGCTTTGTTTCCGACGAAGTGGATCTGATCCTTGCCAACGCTACCCCCGTTCTGCAGACTGCCTATAACGCTACCCAGACCATCCCGATCCTGGGTACCTCTGTCACCGAGTACGGCGTAGCACTGGACATCGACAACTTTAACGGCACCGTTGGCGGCAACGTTTCCGGTACCTCCGACCTTGCTCCTCTGGATCAGCAGGCTGCTCTGTTTACCGAGCTCATCCCCGATAAGAACACCATCGGTCTGATCTACTGTTCCGCAGAGGCAAACTCCAAGTATCAGGTTGACAAGGTCAAGGGTTATCTGGAAGCGGCAGGTAAGACCTGCAAGGTCTACACCTTCACCGACTCCAACGATATGTCCGGCGTATGCACCAACGCCGTTTCCGAATGCGACGCGATCTACGTTCCCACCGATAACACCGTTGCTACCTACATGAGCATCCTGGATCAGGTTGCCCGTCCCGCTAAGGTTCCCGTGATCACCGGTGAGGAAGGTATGTGCTCCGGCGGCGGTATCGCTACCCTGTCTATCAGCTACTACGATCTGGGCTATGCTACCGGTCTGATGGCTGCCAAGATCCTGAAGGGCGAGGCAAAGATCTCCGAAATGCCCATCGAATACGCTCCCGAGTTTACCAAGAAGTACAACAAGGCGATCTGCGACGAGCTGGGCATCACCATTCCCGAAGGCTACACCGCCATCGAGACTTCCGCTGAATAATTGACAAACGGGGTTTGAAGAATCTCTTTCAAACCCCGATTTTGTGTCAAAAAGCATATATTCCATCCGAAAGGAACCGTATATGGATATCTCCACTCTCTTAAACCAAATGCCGGGAGCCGTTGCCCAGGGTCTGATCTGGGGCATTATGGCGATCGGCGTGTACATCACTTACCGCGTGCTGGATATCGCCGATCTGACGGTAGACGGTACCATGGCAACCGGCGGTGCCGTCTGCGTTATGCTGCTCATTAACGGCTACAGTATGCCCGTTGCGATCATCGGTGCGGTGATCGCCGGAATGCTGGCAGGTATGATCACCGGTCTTCTCCACACTCTGCTGGGGATCCCCCCTATTCTGGCGGGCATTCTCACCCAGCTTTCTCTCTACTCGGTCAACCTGAAGATCCTCGGCTCGGGCAACCAGACCATCAACACCCGCAAATACGACGTGCTGGTATCAATGGGCGAGCTGAAGGGCGTACCCTTCTATCAGAATCCTATCTTCGTGACCGCGATCTTCGTTATCGTGGTGATCTGCGTGCTGTATTGGCTGTTCGGTACCGCCATGGGCTCCGCTCTCCGCGCCACCGGTAACAATCCGAATATGAGCCGCGCCCAGGGCATCAACACCAACACCATGAAGGTCTTCGGACTGATGCTCTCCAACGGCATCGTTGCTCTGTCGGGCGCACTGCTTGCTCAGTACGATGGTCAGGCAGACGTACAGAAGGGCAGAGGTGCCATCGTCATCGGACTTGCCGCCGTGATCATCGGCGAGGTGCTCCTCTCCAAGTTGCTGAGGAACTTCGCGCTCCGTCTGTGTGCGGTAGTGGTGGGCGGCATCATCTATTATATCGTTTATCAGACGGTCATCTGGCTGGGTCTGGATGCCGACCTTCTGAAGCTGCTGTCTGCGGCAGTCGTAGCCATCTTCCTGGGCATTCCCTATCTGAAGCGGCGTTTCGTCCGTCCCTCCATCAAATCCATCATGGCGCAAGAGGAGGACAGTACCAATGCTTGAACTCTCTAACATTTATAAAGTTTTCAATCCCAACACCGTCAACGAGAAGATCGCGCTGAAGAATCTCTCTCTTACCCTGAATGACGGCGATTTCGTTACCGTCATCGGCGGTAACGGCGCGGGTAAATCCACTATGCTCAACGCCATTGCAGGTGTGTGGCGGGTGGATGCAGGTAGCATCACCATCGACGGCGTGGACGTTACCGCTATGCCCGAACACCGTCGGGCGAAGTTCTTGGGACGCGTATTCCAGGATCCCATGATGGGAACTGCAGCAGGGATGAACATTGAGGAAAATCTGGCCCTTGCCGCCCGTCGCGGCAAATCCCGCGGACTGGGCTGGGGCATCCGCAAAGCCGAGCGTGCGGAATACAGAGAAAAGCTGGCGATGCTGGAGCTGGGGCTTGAGAACCGTATGACCACCAAGGTGGGACTTCTCTCGGGCGGTCAGCGGCAGGCGTTGACCCTCCTGATGGCGACCCTGCAGCGACCCAAGCTGCTCCTTTGGACGAGCACACCGCCGCCCTTGACCCCAAGACCGCCGCGAAAGTGCTTTCTCTCACCGATCGGATCGTCAACGAGAACAAGCTGACTACCGTAATGATTACCCACAATATGAAGGACGCTATTGCCCACGGTAACCGTCTGATCATGATGCACGAGGGACGCGTGATCCTGGACATCTCCGGCGAGGAAAAGAAGAAACTGACCGTTGATGACCTGCTGGCGAAATTCTCGGTAGCCAGCGGCTGCGAATTTGCTAACGATCGAGCAATGCTGTCGTAAGGCAGCGTTGCCGATCGTTATTGATAGAGCAATGCTGTCGTGATAGGTGGGGCACCGCCCCACACCCCGCCAAACTTTCTTGAAAGAAAGTTTGGATCAAAGAACTTTCAAAAAAGCCCGCAATTTCTTGCGGGCTTTTTCTTTTTTGAATTAAGGCTTCTTGATCATATCCTTAACCAGATCGTAGATCCCCTGTGCCAAGATCTGGTACTGCTCGTTCTGGGGATGCAGACCGTCGCCGCCCTCGAACATCTCGGGATGATCTTCGGAGTAGGAGAAGATGTCGATCACCGGATAGCCGTTCGCACCGGCAAGCTCATTGATGGCGGGATTGCCGTAGCGTCTGATGCGGGCGGTCCAGTCGGTGCCCAGCCATGCGTCCTGGGGAACGGTGGGACAGGTGGAGAAGATGATCTGCACCTCGCTGTTTGCCTTCCGATAAGCATCGATCAGCTTCTGACCCGAGGAGAGGAACGCTTCCTTGCGGGCGGGATCGCTCCAATCCTTGTAAGCGGAGTCCTCCCATTTCTGGGTGCGGCAGTCATTGGTGCCCAGCATCACGATGACCACATCGGGATCGCCTGCCGTGCTCCGTTTGAAGTATTCGTGCTTCAAAAAGCTCTGGGTGTCGGTCTCGATGAGGGAGTGACTGGGCGCACCGAACTTTTCAACATAGTAATCGTAGCCCAGCATCCGCTGGAGATAAACGGGATAGCTTTGCATGGACGGATCGGTGGAGTTGGTGCCGTAGGTGATGCTGTCGCCCACGCAGGCAACGCGGATTAGCTCCTTTTCACCCGCCAGAGCCAGCTCGTCGGTGATCTCTGCCTCTGCTGCGCGAATCGCGGACAGGAATGCCTCACCCGCCGCCAGGGCGGAGCAAGCGTTGCCCCCTGCCAATGCAAGATCGCCGTTTTGCAGGAAGCGAACCGTGTATGCGCAGATATTGCGCGATAGCTTGGAAGTATAAACGCTGTTATCGTTTCGGGAAGAGGTGTTTCCGAAGTGGATGAGTTTGCCCTCGGGAAGCGTCTCGCTGTCGGGGATTACGGTAAGCCGCACGCCGGTGGTCTTCTCCGCCAGATCGGCAAAGACTTTTGCGGTGTCAGCGTATTTTGCCGCTTCCACGTCCTTGTCACCGCCGACACCTTCTTGCGCATAAACCACGGTGTATGCGGACAACGGTGTGCCCGCTACGCTCACGTCACCGCGCCGATAGGTGTGTGCCAGCGAGACCGAGATGGTTCCCGCCGTCTCGCCCGTCAGGCAAGTGTTGATCAGATAATCAGCGGCAAATGCCACGCCGTTATCGTCGGAGGCGGCAAGCACGATCTTGTAGCCCTGATCCGCGTTGCCGGTGACCTTAACGGTGAAATCGCCGCCTGCCAGTCCGCTGAGTGCTTCCTGAGAGGCGTTGCGGCTGGTTTTGCCCACGAGGATCTCGTTTTTTGCCTCGGCGCTGTCGTTTCCCGTGGAAACGGTCACGCCCAGCCTACCCAGCGCGGAGGAGAGGTCGGCGGCAGCCTGCAGCTCACCGTTGGTGGGAGATGCGGGCAGGATGATCACGAAGTCGCCTCCCACCGCAAACTCGGTAGCGGGGACGGCGTCGTCAGCGAGTGTGGAAGTGTCATCGGAGCCGCAGGCGATGAGTGCGCCTGCGAAAAGGGAGAGGGGCAGCAGCATACAGAACAATCGCAAATAGTGTTTCATACAATTTGCATCCTTTCCAATGAAATCGGATATTGCAATCGAGGCACTTCATTGGAAGTGCCTCTGTGTATCCTATGCGCCGCAAGTATTTGCGGCGCTTTTACAAAAGTTTTTGGGGGTCCAGCCCCTTTTTTCAAAAAGGGGCTGGCGGGTGCGGGCCGAGCCCGCGCGTATCTTACTTCACCCAGCCGGGGGCGGCCAAGGAGACGTTGTCGCAGGTCACGCCGTTGCCGCCGTCGCCGAAGGTGATGGTCAGGGTCTTTGCGCCTGCGGGGATCGCTACGTCAAAGTAAACGTATTCGCCCATGCGGAAGACCTGGGAGGTGTAGACCACATTGCCGTCAAAGGCGAGGGAGAGGGTGGAGGCTGCTTCACCGCAAGCGGCGGCGTTGTTGTAAACGCAGTCGTCGATGCCAACCACGCCCACGAAGCGGGTGTAGCCCGAGGGAACCGCGTAGGTGTAGGTGGAGATAGCGTTGGAGGAGATGCCGCGGTCAAACTTGGTGCCGTTGTCGATATTGGTGCCGCCCAGAGAGATGGGTCTTGCCGCCATGCCGTTGTCGGGGGACATGGAGGTGTTGTAATGCGCGCCACCCCAACCGATAGAGACGGAGGTGGGATTGGCATCGGTCAGCGAAAGATCAGACTTGGGCACCTCCAATGCTTTGGTCACTTTCACGTCCAAACTGCCTTCTTTAGACACAATTTCAGAGACGATCAGATAGCGGAGTGTGCAGGAATCTGTGATCACGATGCTGTCACCCGCAACGGGAGAGGATGTGGTAGGCGCGCTGCCGTCCAGCGTGTAGTGGATAGTAGCACCGTCACCGACGCTCAGATGAACGGTGGTCTTACCGTCCTCGTAATCCATAGAGGAGGAGAAGGTGTAGACGGGATCGATCTCGTTGAACTGATAGGATAGAAGCGTGCCCTTGCCGTCACCGTCGGTGATAGCGACCTGCAAACGGCAGGACTCGGTCAGAGTGATGGAGCCGTCGCACGCCACCACGGTGGTGGAGGTCATGGGATCGGAGCCGTCCACGGTGTACTTCACGGTAGCGCCTGCGGGAGCGGTAACGGTGATGGTTCCGACCATACCGCCGTACTGACTCAGGGACAGCTTGGAGATGCGGATGGCAAAGCCCTTGCCGGAGGTGAGATTGCCGATGTTGATGACGTCGCCGTTTGTGACGGTGACGATCGTCTTCTCCATACCGGAGGCGCCGTCTACCCATACCTCGGCGGTGTAGCTGCCGTCGGGCAGGAACTCGGCGAGATCTACCTTCGCACCGTTCACGGTGGAGGAGGCTATGCCGCCCACGAACCAGGTGCCGTTATTTTCCTTGGCGTAGACCGAATACTTGCCGATCTTACTGTCGGAGAGGACCACGGTCTTATCCCAAACAGTGGGGATGGACTTGATGAATTCCACCGCGGGGCTTGCCAGAATGTGAGCGGGATCGGAGGCGACTACCATCAAAGGCGAGTCGATACAGATCAGCGAAGCCAGTTCCATGGCGTTGTAGGTGCCGGGGGTCCAGTCAGCGTGACCGCAGAGGAAGCGGGTGTAGAGCTGAGCGTTGAGCCAAGCGGCGTAGGTGGAGTAATTGGTGGTATTGCTGGAGCCGATATTTTCCAGACCGCGCACGCCCTCACGGGAAAGCTCGTTGGGGTAGGTCACGTTAAAGCCGGTGTTCTTGTTGCAGCCGTGGAAGTCGATGATGTACTGCAGCTTTGCCGCCTCTTCCAGAATGTACTTTTGGAGCGCGGTGGTGTTGGTGTTGGCGTCGCTCCACCAGAAGTCCACCTTGGCACCGTACATGTGGGTTCGGCGAGCAGCTTGAAGTAGGTGTCAACCGATACCTTGTCGGGAGTCTTGTTGTAGCCCGAGGTGCCGGCGGTGATCGCGCCCCACAGCAGCTGTTTGACGTTCAGCTCCTCGCCCATAACGCCCAGATCGGTGAGCTTTGCCTTGTAATCGGTCCATGCGGGCCAGCCGTCGTCGATGATGTTATACTCGTAGCCAAGCAATGCAGCGGCAACGATGTATTCCTTCATCTGCTCGTAGGTGGGTGCGCTGTGGGTCATATTCCAGGACCAGGCAGAGCGCCCCGCCTCGATCCAGGAGGTGTCGGCAAACAGCGTCTCGTCAGCCGCTTCGTTGACGGTGTAGATATTGTAGTTGTTCACCAGCCCGTTCAGGTCGTCGGCGATGTTGATGAGCCGCCAGCCGGAGGACAGCGTTCCTGCATTGACGGTGGGGGTGGTGTAGAAGCAGGTGGAGTAGGTGGATCTGCCCTCTGCCTTCAGGTTCACGCCGGGATAGGACTCGTTCAGCGCGCCCTCCATAATGGAGATATAGCCACGTCCCGACTTCAGCTCGGCGGTCAGGGGAGCGGTAATAATGTCGCTGGAGGCGCGGGTGGGACTGTGAGAGGCGATCTCCGATTCGTAGTCCTGATTGTTGACGCCGTACCAGCACTTTTCAATGTCGGTACGCAGAGCGTAGGTGGTCAGCTCGGTAAGACCGCTGACGCTGGACAGCTCGGGCAGGACATAGCGGAAGGCAACGCCGTTGTCGTAGGCGCGCACCTCCAGCGAGTAGCTGTAATTGCCCTGGGATAGGGAGAGCACCGCCTCCATGCAGTGACCGTCGGCGGTCCGCTGATTGCCGTAGAGGGGATAGCTGATGTTCACCTCGGTGGCCGTGGCAGAGGTAACGGTGGCGTTTTTGTAGTAGGTTTTGCGTCCGGCTTCCACGCCCAGCGCAGACTCGCGGACCCATTCGGTGGTTTCACCGTCACGGACGCGGTAGACCGAGTAGGACATCTGCTCGGCGGTGTTGATCTTGATGGCAAGGGTGCCGTCGGGAGAGTAGAGGGTGTAGACGCCGCCGTCCTGCACCAGATGATCCTTTGCCTCGCCGGGGGTGATGGCACCCACGGGGTTCTTTTCGGGATCGGAGGGAGCGGTAGTATTGGAGGGAGTGACGGTGACGGTGGTGGACGCGGCAGTGGTGTCGGAGTCGCCCGAGGAGGAGCAGCCTGCCAGTATTCCGCCCGCCAGTAGTAGTGCGATCAGTTGAATTCTTTTCATCTGTTTTTCTTCCTTTCTATATAATAGATGATCTTCGACAGTGCTATTAATCCCATTATAGCTTCCGCGGCAAAAAAACGCTATTATTATTGTTGCTTTTTTTGGTATCTATGTTGCAAGCTGCGTAAAAATATGCTATAATACAGGTGAATATCAGCACCAAGGAGGATGTGCTATGCCGATCGCATTTTCAGACGGTAACGGGCGGGCATTCATGGGACACGAGCAATGTCCCGGCGGACACCGCTTCGGTCCCGCTATCAGAGACTGTTTTCTGCTCCATTTCGTCATCCGTGGAAAGGGAAGACTGCAGACCGAGGACGGAGAGTTTCTGTTGGAGCAGGGAGAGGGCTTTTTCATCATCCCCGGCGAAGTGACCACCTACACCGCCGATCCCGACGATCCCTGGGAATATCTTTGGGTAGGCGTGGGCGCCGCCAAGGAGAACGAGGCGGTCTTGCGCCGTCATGGGTTGGAGGCGGGCGTCCATTGCTTCGTCTATCGGGACAAGGACGAGGTGATCCCTTATCTGAAGCGGCTGACTACCGAGACTACCCTCTACAATTACGAGCAAGCACAGGGCGCGTTCTATATGCTGATGAGCACCGTTGCTGTCGATGAACGGGAATTGGCGGCAAAGGGCGACCGCTATCTGCAGATGAGCTACGACTATATGGAAAACGCCTATTCCGACTCGCTGACGGTGGAATCGCTGGCAGAGCATCTGAACGTCAGCAGATCCTATCTCTACCGCATCTTCAAATCGGGGCTGGGCATCTCTCCCCAGCGGGCGATCCTCAATTTCCGCCTGGAGAAAGCCTCTCTGCTGGTGGAAAAGGGAGGCATCAGCCTCACCGAGATCGCCCTCTCCTGCGGATTCTGCGATCTTTCCCACTTTTCCAAAGCTTATAAGGAGCGTTATCGTTGTCGCCCTAAGGCAGAGCAGGGAAAATCACGGGAATAGAACGATTCTCTATTGCATTCAGTCGAGAAATGTGCTATAATATGATCAAATGAATCTGTAATTGCAACTTGGAAAGGAAATAAACAATGGACTTTGCAACCAATATTAAATTTTTTGATGTTAAACACTGTAAAAAGGTAAAATTTCTGCAAGTGGTGGGAATTCCGCTGATGCTGATCGGCGCACTGATGCTGGTGCTGTCCTCGTTCCACGGCTTGGGGCTGTGGTTTTTGGGACGCTTGGGCTGGATCCCGCTGGTGGTGGGCGGCCCTCTCTGGGCGGTCTCTCTCAGTATGAAGGTGAAGGAATCGGATGTGATGGATCTGATCGACACCAGCAAGCGAGACTTCAAGGAATATTGCGAAGATAAGCTGAATTATCCCTCCGATCTGTCCGCAAACTCTCTGATTCTTGTGGGTAGCCAATCGGGCGAGGATGAACAGAGCAAGCTTTTGCCCCCTCGCACGCTGAAGGCAGGCGGACTTTTGTACCCTGTGGTCACCCTCGCCTATCTGTACATCCGTCGCGACCGTCTCACCGTTCTGACACGCCGCATTTCGCTGTGCGAGGAGTGGTCGGAAGACAAGAGCGCCGAGTACGACTTTACCGACTTTGACGGCGCAGGCGTAGAGCCTGTGGCAAACGAGCTTGGCAAGGCATACGCCTTCTGCCTGAAGAAGGGCGACGAGCAGATCTTTTCCACCCCCGTATTGATCGACGATTATACCAAAGAAGCCTTTGCCAAGGACATCCTCCACGCCAAAGAGCGTAGAAGATGACCGCAAACACCGTTTCACCCCGAAAGAGCCTTACTCCAAGGCTCTTTTCGCTTTTTGAAAAATTTTTGAAATTTCTTTACGCCTTACGCAACAAAATGCCCGTAATTGCGGAATTATGGGTGAAAGGAGTTTTGACTATCCCATAACGAGAGGAGGATCGGCTATGCCAAAACCCTACACGGACATCCCACAACCGCCCGGAGCGGACCGGCGGGATGAAATCGTCCGCCTCCACGCCGATACGGTCTGGCGCATCGCGCTGTCCCGTACCCGCAAGGAAGAAGCGGCGGAAGAAGTATTTCAGGAAGTATTTATGCGACTGTTTGAAAAAGAACGCACCTTTGATAGCGAGGAGCATCGCAAAGCGTGGCTGATCCGCACTACGTTGGTCTGTTGTAAACGCTATTTTTCGGCAGCCTTCAAAGACACCACGCTTACCCTGGAGGAGGTGGGCGATCTGGCATCCGTACCCGAGGAGGAGCACGGACTGTTCGCTGCTCTCCTGAAGATGCCGGCAAAATACCGCATCCCCATCCAACTGTACTACATAGAGGAGATCCCAGCCGAGACCTGCGCCGAGATTCTCGGACTGCGTCCTGGCAGCTTCCGCTCCAGACTGTCCCGCGGCAAGGAACTGCTCAGACAACTACTGAAAGGAGATGGCATAGATGTATAAAGACAGGCATCCCCTCGACCTGCCCGAGACCGACGCGCTCACTTTGCGTCTGCAGGGGCTTGGCGGCAAGGTCAAAGCTCCCGCCGCCCTGACGGCAGCAGCCATCAGCGGCGTCCCCTACCGTCCCCGCGCCTATGCGGGCATCCATGTCCGACGGATCTCCAAAGCGGTGGTTGCCTATGCTATGGGCATTGTTTTCCTGTTTGTGGGAATCTTCTTTGCTACCCGTTTGCTGGAGAGTGCGGACGATCCCGTGGGCACCGATCCTACCAACAGCCTCCCGCCCGTAGTCACCACCACCCCGCCCGAGACCGAGGATCCGCCCGATGTCAACGAGCCGGTGACCACGCCCGATCCGGGACTGTCCTTCGTGCTGATGACCGACGGGTATTATGCGATCTCTGATTACGATGATTCGCAGGAATCGGAGCAGGTTGTGATTCCTGCGACCTATAAGGACACACCGGTCAAGTATGTTCTGAACTCCGCATTTCTGAACAGCGATGATCTGAAGAGTGTCATCATTCAGGACGGCATTACCTATATCGGAGCGAATGCCTTCGAAGGCTGTACCGATCTCAGCGAGATCCGTCTGCCCGTTACCCTGACCGATCTTGGCAAAAACGCCTTTTACGGTTGCGGACTGAAGAGTGTTACCATCCCGGGTTCGGTAGAGACGGTGATGGAAGGCGTATTCACCGCCTGCACTTCTCTGACCACGGTCACGGTAGAGACGGGTGTGAAAGCCCTTTCGGAAAGCGCATTCCAGAACTGCCACGCATTGCATACGGTCACGCTTCCCGAGACCCTGCAGCGTATCGACACGGCGGCATTCTATAAATGCGAAGCGCTGAAAGAGATCACGCTCCCCGCTTCCTTGGCACAGATCGGCAAATTCGCCTTCCAATACAGCGGACTGACGAGAGCGCATTTCAATGAGACCGCTTATTGGAGTGTCACGGCAGATCTTTCCGATCCTGCCGCCGCCGCTGCCGCGTTGACCGAAACCTTTGCTACCGTGGAGTGGACGAAAGAAGATACTTCCGCAGACCCCGATCTGGTGTTCCGTAAGCTGGACGACGGAACCTATGGCGTATTCTATTACGATAACCGTAACGCCACCACAGTTACGATTCCCGCTACCTATAAGGGAATCGACGTGACCGCCGTCTGCGAGGCGGCGTTCATGGAATGCGGAAATCTGCGGTCGGTGACGCTTTCCGAGGGACTTCGGATCATTGAAGATCAAGCCTTTCTGTATTGCCCCAAGCTGACCACCGTCAATTTCCCCTCGACTCTTACTGCTATCGGGCAGGAAGCATTCTACGGTTGCGCCGTCAAGTCCCTGACCCTGCCCGGATCGCTTGCCGAAATGGGGGCGCTGGCGTTCGGTGAATGTACCGATCTTACCACCCTCGTATTGAAAACAGGAATCGTGGAGATCGGAGAAATGGCATTCTCGGGCTGTACCGCACTACGATCGGTGACCTTCCCCTCTACGCTAGAGATTATTGATTCCGCCGCCTTCAGCAGTTGTACCGCTCTTGAGTCGGTAGATCTCCCCGACGGATTGCAGGAGATCGGCGGTAACGCATTCAGCCAATGTAAAGGACTCAATAGCATCATCCTGCCCGACAGCGTTACTACCCTTGGTACCGGGGCTTTTGAATACTGCTCAAATCTGAAGAGCGTGACCCTGTCCGAAAATCTGACCGAGATCCCCATTCGCCTGTTCAAGGATTGCATCGCGCTTGGTACACTGAGTCTTCCGGACGGTATAACCAAGATCTGTGACGAGGCGTTTTACAATTGTCCTCTGAAGTCGCTGACCCTGCCGTCAGGTCTTACGACTATCGGAAGCCGGATCTTTTTCAACGGCAGGATCGAATCCATCACCATCCCCGTATCGGTAACCGCTATCAGTGCCGGAGCGTTCAGCTTTATGTCCACTCGGCTGAAGGAAGTGACATTCGAATCTCCCATCGGCTGGAACGTGGACGCGGACCTTTCCGATCCTGCGGTGGCGGCAGAAGCGTTGACCGACACCTTTGCGGAGATGACTTGGACGTGGAGCGACCCTACCTCCAAATATCTGACCTACCAAATGCAGGAGGATGGAACCTGGGGCGTGACGGGCTATGAGGATAAAAACGCCGCTAAAGTAACCATCCCCGCCACCTATCAAGGCGTGGCAGTTACCGTGATCGGCGAATCCGCTTTTGAGGGCATGGAGAATCTGCAAAGCATCACGATCCCCGGGAGCATTCGGACCATCGGGGCAAGAGCTTTCCTCGGTTGTACCGCCCTTACCAAAATCACCCTTCCCCATGCGCTGGAGATCATTGGAGATTGGGCGTTTGCCGAGAGCGGACTGCGGTCGGTGACCGTTCCCGGCTCGGTGAACGCGCTGAGCGAGTATGCATTTGCCTACTGTCCATCCTTGAAGACGGTGGAACTGGGGAACAGCGGTATCCGCTCCATCGGCGTTTGCGCCTTTGCAAGCTGTACCGCCCTGACGACTATAGACTTCCCGAATACCTTGAACACGGTGCAGGCAGGGGCATTTACGGAGTGCGGTTCGCTGAAGCGGATCGATTGGGCGGAGCTGCCCATAGAGACGGTAGATGACTATGTTTTCTCCGGCTGTGACGATCTGGTTTATGTTGCACTCCCTGAGATCGAGTGCGTGTCGGTGGGCTTATTTGAATATTGCTCCTCATTGCAGACCGTAATCATTCCCGATACCGTCAAGACGATCCTGTCGGATGCGTTCAGGGAATGTAGCTCCCTGCAAAAGATCGATCTTGCGGCTGTGCGGGAGATCGGCCAATATGCATTTGCCTCCTGCGGTCTGGAGTCGATCACCATTCCGTCCACCGTGAAGAGGATCTTTCCCAATGCGTTCCATCACTGCTACAACAACCTGTACGACGTGACCTTCGAAACACAGCAGGGCTGGGTGGTCGTGATCGACGGGATGAGCGCAGACGGAATCCGTTCGATGGGAACGCTGTCTAACGCCCGAAACAACGCTCGTTATCTGGTGGAGACCTACCTGGAATACGAGTGGAACTGTTACGATTGATGCGCCGTATCTGACACGATCAACGAAAAAGCTCCCGACGAGATTCGTCGGGAGCTTTTTACAGGAGTCTTTGAAGTTTGCAGAGCGCGAGAGGTCGTCTCGCATTCATTTGTTCTTCTTTTTCTTCTTTTTCTTTTCCACAGAGTAGCCGAACTTGCCAAGTCTCTTGCCCAGCGCGTAATACTCGCCGTGGCAGTAGGCGGCAAGCCCCGCCTTTTCCAGCGCCAGACGGCCGTTTGCATCCAGCAGAGTCTCGTCTACCGAAACGCCCACGATGTCGGCAAGGAACATATCGTGGGAGCCCAACTCGATCATATCTGTGACTCTGCACTCGATGGACAGCGGCGACTCGGCGATGGCAGGGCAGGGGATATGCTCCGCCGCCTCGGGGGTCAGATGGCAAACCTCGAACTTGTTCACATCCCGACCCGAGCGCACGCCGCAGAAATCGGTGGCGCGCACCAGCGCCTCGGTGGTCAGATTGATCACAAAGCAGCCGCTCTCCTTGATCAGCCCGTAGGAATGACGGCTCTTTCGGAGAGAAATGTAGGTCTTTGGTGGCTGGGTGCAGGTGATGCCGGTCCACGCCACCGTCACGATATTGGGTGCCTCCATGCTTCCGCAGGACACCATCACCGCAGGAACAGGCGCCAACAGCGCACCGCCCTTCCAGGTAATTTTGCTCACGATCAAGCCCTCCTTGATATTTTATCAAACTGCTCTTAGGATACCACAGAGCGGCGGCAAAATCAATAGTACAAATTGCACGAAATTTGCAAATATTTTTGTGGAAAACGGGGAAATCGCTTTTTTTGAAAAAATGGCAATGAAAATTTCACATTTTCGTGTTATAATGATGCCACGGAGCGGATTTTGTTACCGATCACCTACCCCGCCCGCAACTTCTATATATTACGGAGTATTTATGAATACACGATCCGATCTGACCCTGCGGCTGACGCTGACCTTGCTTGCCGTCCTGCTACTGCTGGTCGCCTGCAGCGGACTGCTGGCGCTGGCAGATGCCGAGGAGCCACCCCTTGCCGCCGACATGACCCAGGCGGAAGCTACAACCACTGCCGAAGCCGAGTCGGTTGCCGAAACGGTAGGAGAGACCTCCGCCGAGCCCACTGTCCCCGAGGACGGCACCGTCACCGATCTCCCCACCGAAACCACCGCCGATCCCGACGGCTCTATGCCCACCCCCTCGGACACCACCGCCCTCCCCGACAGCTCGTCGGGTGTAGTGGACGGCAGCTCATACGCCCCCAATCTGTCGGGTTCCACTCCCGTGGAGGGCTCCGGCGATCTTTCCTCCTGGCTTCCTGCTACCACTATCGTGCCGATCATCACCACGCCTCAGGTCACCACCACCAAGATTACTACCACCAAAGCGCCGGTAGTCACCGACCCGCCTACCTATTCCACCATGCCCATCACCCTCACCGGCGCACTTCAATCCGCTCCCGCGGACCCGCTGTCTACCGATGCCTCCACCACCACGGCAGTGACCACCTATCCGGTCGGTACTCCTCCTGCCGTGATTGGGACCACCGGACCGCAGTCTCCCTCCTCCTCGGGGAATATCCTCGGCGGCGACACGGACAATACCGATCCTGCCGGGACCGATGCCCCCGATCCGGGCGAGTCTGATCAGACCGATCCCGCCCGCGGTGAGATGCTGAATACTCTCATCGTCACCTTTGCGGTGATCGCTGTTTTGGCATCAGGCGCGGTGATCGTCTTGAAGTTTATCCATGTGTAACCAAACGGCACACCATAGGAGTCCTTACCATGCTCAGTGAGACCGAACCCCTTATCATCAAAACCTTTGGAGAATTTTCCATCCGACAGGGCGACAATATTATTTCGGAGTCGGACAATCGCTCCAAAAAGCTATGGAAGCTGCTGGAATACATCGTACATAACCGACACCGCCGCATTTCCCGAGAGGAGCTGTTGACCTTGCTGTGGCAGGAGCCCGGCGGACAGGAAGATCGGGCACCCTCTCTGAAGACCCTGCTTTGCCGTGCGCGCAATGCGCTGGATCTGCTGGATTTTGAGGAGAGTCGCCGAGTGATCCTTCGGCGGGATGGAAGTTATTTCTGGAATCCGCGCCTGCCCGTGAAGATCGACACCGACGATTTTCTGGAGATGGCGGAACGCACCAAAACGACCGATCTGCCGGAGGAAAAGCTCAACGCCGCGCTCCGCGCCATGGCGCTGTACAAGGGGCGCTATCTCGGCGGAAAGTATGCGGACGAGCCGTGGGCGCGGGAGGCAGCAGACCGTTATGAGGCGATGTATCTTTACTGCTACAACGCGGCAGTCCAGATCCTGGCGGGAGAAGAGCGGTACGATCAGATCGTCTTCCTGTCCCGACACGCTATGGAGATCGATCCTCGGCAAGAGAGCTTCTACTACAACGAGGTCAGCGCGCTGATCGCCAAAGGAGAGGACAGGGAAGCCCTTTCTGCCTACGACAGAGCGATGGATCGGTTCTATCAGATCTACCGTCAAACGCCCTCCGACCGTCTGCGGAATTTGTATCGCAATCTCTGCCGCGTGGATAACGGCATTGAACCCGACCTCACTCTTGTGCGGGAAAAGCTGGACGTTGACCGCGCTTTTCGCGCTATCCGCTGTGAATACGATACGTTCAGACTGCTCTACCAGCAATACAGCGGCACGGGAGCGTGCGGCACCGACAGCCGCCGCTATCTGATTCTGCTGACCGTGGTCAACCCTGATCGCAGCGGAGAGATCCCTGTGCCCAAAGTGCTGGATCGAACTCTTGCTGTGTTGGAGGAGAGCCTGCAGGAAAACCTCTCCCCGGGGGATGTATACACCCGCTACAGTCTCACCCAACTGCTGGTGCTTGCCGCCTTTGACGACGAGGACGCGCTGATGTACTGTCTGAGCAAGCTTCTGCGCGCGATTCCCGTCCATGAGGCAGGACTCGCTTTCCGTACGGAGAAGATCTGAATACCAAATGAAAAAACGCTCCGAATGTTGGATATCGAAATCCTTCATTCGGAGCGCGTTTGTTTATGTAGGTGGCAAGTATTTGTCGCTTTTATGAAAGTTCTTGGAGAGTGAAATGCAATTCGGCATTGCCGAATTGCTGTAGTACGCCAGAAAGGCGTACTACAGGGAACAATCTTCTTTCAAGAAGATTCCTTCAGGGGTTCCAAGGGACAGCGTCCCTGCTTACTTTAAAAATCCGTTGATGATCTGTTCTTCGGCTTCCTGTTCGGTCAGTCCCAGGGTCATCAGCTTCATCAGCTGCTCACCGGCGATCTTACCGATGGCGGCTTCGTGGATGAGAGCCGCATCCACATGGGAGGCGGAGATCTCGGGGATAGCGGAGATCACGGCATTGTCCATCAGGATAGCATCGCACTCGGTGTGACCGGAGCAACGGTTGTTGCCGTGGATCTTGGAGAGGAACACCTGACGGCTGTCGTCCTTTGCCACCGCGCGGGAGACAACGTGGGTGCCGCTGCCTTCGCCATTGAGGGCGACCTCGAAGGTGGTCTTGGCGAACTGCTTGCCGTGGGTCATCAGCTTCTCGTGGATCACCAGCGTAGCGTGAGCGGCAAGCTCGGCTTTGGTGATGCGGTCGGTGGAGTCCACGCCCTTGATCTGGGCGGTTTCCATCTCCATGTACGCACCCTCGGACAGGTAGACTTCGGTGGTGGGATTCATGATCCGCTCGCCCGAGCCGTCGCCCGAGCCGTAGTGCTTCTCGATATACTTCACCTTCGCATCCTTGGCAAGGTAGAAGGCGTGAATGCCGCTATGTTCGGACTTCTCACTGCCGCCGTTGTGGATGCCGCAGCCGGCAACGATGGTCACATCGGCACCCTCACCGATGTGAAAGTCGTTGTAGACCAGCTCGGAGAGACCGCTTTGGGAGAGGAGTACGGGGATGTGCACGCTCTCTTTTTTGGTGCCTGCTTTGATGTAGATGTCAATACCGGGCTTGTCGTTTTTTTTCTCAATGGTGATGTTTTCCGAGGAATTTTTGCCGTGGAGGGCGCCGTTGATGCGCAGACTGTACGCACCCTGAGGCACCTCGTGCAGATCGGCGACCTGCCGGAGCAGCTCCAGCTGAATAGGATCCAGTGCCATATTATGCCTCCTCCTTTCGGGGTGCGGTGAAGCGGCAACCGCCGCTACCCTTCAGTAGTTCGGGGAGGATCTCGCTCTTCTCACCTATCGCGGCGATCTCGCCGCCCGAGACCACGATGATCTTGTCGGCGATGTCGAGAATGCGCTCCTGGTGGGAGATGATGATGATACTACCCTTGGTCTTCTCGTACATTTTGCGGAAGACGTCAATCAAGTTGTTGAAGGACCACAGGTCGATGCCTGCCTCGGGCTCGTCAAATACGGTCAACTTACTGCCTCTCGCCATGGTCATGGCGATCTCGATGCGTTTGAGCTCGCCGCCTGACAGGGAAGCGTTCACCTCGCGGTCGATGTACTCGCGGGCGCAAAGCCCCACCTCGGAGAGGTAGGCGCAGGCAGCGGCGGCGGAGATCTTCTTGCCGTTCTCGGTGCCTGCCGCCAGGGAGATCAGATCCTTGACGGTCAGTCCCTTGAAGCGAACCGGCTGTTGGAAGGCAAAGGAGACGCCCATCCGCGCGCGTTCGGTGATAGAAAGCTCGGTGATGTCCACGCCGTCCAGCAGGATCCTGCCCGACGTGGGGGTGTAAATACCTGCGATCAGCTTGGCAATGGTAGACTTACCGCTTCCGTTGGGTCCCGTGATCGCAACGAACCGCTCGTCCACCGAAAAGCTCACGTTCCGCAGGATCTCGGCATCTCCTGCGGCGAAGGAAACATTTTGGAATTCCAGCATACTCTATATCCTTTTGTTATTCAATGATTTTAGCGGGGCGGTTAGTCTGTCGCCTGTTCCATGGTGGCAACGAAAGCCTTGATCTTTTCAAAAGTCTCTTCGGATAGATCGTGCTCGATCTTGCAGGCGTCGGCTCTTGCCACCTCGGGGGATACGCCCAGACGGGCAAAGAGGGAAGTGAGGACGCTGTGGCGTTCCCAGACCCGCTCGGCGATGGCAAGCCCCTCGGGCGTCAGCTTCAGACTGCCGTCTGCTTCGGTGACTACCAGTCCACCCGCACGAAGATGTTTCATGGCAACGCTGACACTGGGTTTCGAGAAGCCCAGCTCCGCGGCAACGTCCACGCTCCGCACGGAGACCCCGGTTCGGGAAAGGCGCAGGATGGCTTCAAGATAATCTTCGCCGGATTCATACAGCTTCATACGGTTAGACACTCCTTGAGATGTGATTTCGGCGATAGTTTGCACTATCATTCTTTATATTATAGCACAGAAAAATCCCCTTGACAAGGGAATTTTGTGAATTTTCTTGACAAGGGGGAGATTCTGTGCTATAATACCCCACGGAGCGCACCCAAACGGTGGCGGTATGCTTTCTTCGTGATCTTTGCCAAGGAGCGTCATTTTGAAACTCCTTCGAGATTCGAGGGAGGTGATGCCTATGTACATAACCTTCGAACAGCTGATGCTGCTCGGGGCTTTCGTACTGGCTCTGATTGATCTGATCGTCTCGATCACCAACCGTAACAACAAAAAGAAATAAACCGCCCATAGTCTCCCAAACTTAGCGGTTTATTTCGTCAAGTCTTGGAAGCAGACCGTCGCCGGTGCGCTCCCTGTAACTACATTATACATCACCGTCCCCTGTTTGTCAACCCCTGCGGGCGGTATTTCTCATAAAACCGAAAGGAAAGCCCCATGATCCTCTACGGAAAGAATCCCGAATATACCTATCTTACCTCCCCGGATCGCCTCAGCGATCTGCTGGCGCTCTGCCAACGCTATCGGATGGCGGGACCCGTCCGCCAGTCTACGATTGCGTGGCTCCTGCTTTTCGACGAGAACCCCTTCTCCCTCGCCTGTGAGCGGACGACCGTGACCGCCGACACCGTCGGCAGCCTTGCCGTATTCGCGAGAGCCGATCTTGCCTCTCTCGCTGACCTCTTCTTCGATCTTTCAGCCCCCTATGGCCTTGACTTTATTCCTATGGACACCGCCGAGGATGCCGACAGCCAGGTGGGTGCCATAGCCGCCGCACTTGCCGACGACCTGCGCTCGGCAGGGAAGGAGGGCTTCTTCGAAACCGTCCTCACCTACTACGCCCGCTACGGCGTGGGCGAGTTCGGACTCCACCGCGCCTTCTATCTCACTGAAGTAGGCGAGATCACGCCCGTTTCCCACTTCCGTAAGGTCACATTTGACGACCTGTGGGGCTACGACCTGCAAAAGGAGCAGGTGATCTCCAACACCGTCGCCTTTCTGGAAGGGCGGGGAGCCAACAATATGCTTCTCTACGGCGACGCCGGTACCGGCAAATCCACCTGCATCAAAGCGCTTCTCAACCGCTATTATCCCGACGGTCTCCGCATGATTCAGGTGCAAAAGTACCAGTTCGTTCATCTGTCAAAGGTCATCGATACTATCCGCCGCAGAAATTACAACTTCGCTATCTACATGGACGACCTCTCCTTCGAGGACTTCGAGATCGAGTACAAGTACCTGAAGGCCGCCATCGAGGGCGGACTGGAGGAGCGCCCTGCCAATATGCTGATCTTTGCCACCTCCAACCGCCGTCACCTGATCAAGGAGACCTTCAACGACCGCGAGGGCGGCGGCGATATCCATCGGGATGAGTCCATCCAGGAGAAGATCTCGCTCTCCGACCGCTTTGGTCTGCAGGTCCGCTTCGGCAAGCCCGCCCAGGACGAATACTTCGAAATGGTACTCCATCTCGCCCGCCTCCACGGTATCGAAATGGATCGGAAGGAGCTGTTGGACGGTGCCCGCACCTTCAGCGTCCGCCACTCAGGCTTCTCCGGCAGAATCGCTATGCAGTATATTCTGAGTCTGGAGTGACGCTTAGGGGAACTTCTTTCAAGAAGTTCCCCTAAGAACCCCTCAAGAACTATTAATAAGCCGTGCAAATACTTGCCCGGTACATATAGACAACGCTCCGAATGAAGGATTTCGATGATCCAACATTCGGAGCGATATTGTTTTACGTAGACGGCAAGTATTTGCCGCCTTTTATAAAAGTTCTTTGCCCCGCTCAGATGTTTATTGCAGTTGCAAAGCAACTACAATAAACTCCATGTAATTCGCCAAAGGCGAATTACAATTCTTATCAAGAAAGCGGGTCGCCGGAGGCATTTCATTTCCGCTTAAACCCCGGTCTGGGCAAAAAGACGCCAATGACCGAGACGGAGATGATGCCAATGGCGAGACCCAAGGCGATCATGACGGTATCGGTGCCGCGGCTCACGAATTCCGCCTCATTGCCGTTCATCAGAGCGGCCATGGCGTAGTAGAGGCTGCCGCCGGGAACCAGCGGGATGATGGAGGGTAGGGAATAGATGGTAACTGGGGCTTTGAAGAGGCGCGCCATGATCTCGCCGTAGATAGTGGCGATCATTGCGGCGATCATATTGGATAGGAGCAGGGATAAGCCGACGGAGTTCAGCAGTGCGAAGATGAGGTAGGTCATTCCCGCGCCCAATCCGATGGATGGCAGGTGACGGAGCTTGACCCGCATGAGGACGGCGTAGATCAGGGTGCTGGCGGCGATGGCGAAGGTGGAAAAGAGCATCTCCATGAGTTCGGCTGAATTCATCAGAACCACCCCCCGATAACGACGGCAACCGCGAAGCCTGCGGCAATGCAGACGGCGGTGAGCAGGGCTTGGATCATTCTTAGGCAACCGGCGATGATGTCCCCGCAGAGCAGTTCACGGATGGACGCGCCGAAGGAGAGCCCGGGGATCAGCAGCATAATGCCGCCGATCATCACCTTATCCATGTGGCAGGCGAGTCCTACGTAAAAGGTGAGAATGCAGAGCAGACCTGCCGCTACCGATGCCAGCAGGGTGTAGGCGAGGACGTGGAGCTTGACGGGCTTGGTCAGATCCAGGAAGGTCAGCAGTGCGCCCACGGGGAGGGCGGCAATGGCGTCCCGCCAGTCACCCCCGAAGAAGAGGGTAAATCCGGCAGCCGCAACGATGCCGCAGAGCATCAGCAGCCATTTGGGACGGTGGTCGGGGGTCTTGGCTTTTTCAAATTCCGCTTCCAGCACATCCAGAGGGATGGGGGAAGCGCAGATACGGCGGGAGAGGGCGTTGAGATTTTCCAGCACGTCGTAACGGTTGGAGATGGAGGTGATGCGGAAGATCTCGGTCTTATGATAGCCGTCGGGCATGGTGACGGTAGCCGCCACCAGCGAGGGAATGGAGAATGCCTGCACTTCTCGTGCGCCGTATGCGCGGCAGATGCGGGTGAGGGTGTCCTCCACGCGGTGGATCTCCGCTCCCGATTCCAACATTTTGGAGGAGATCTGGATGGCGAGGGAGAGCATTCGGTCGGTATCGACGGTGAAATCCAGTCCCGAGACGATCTTTTCCGGCTCGGGAGCCCAGTTTCGGGTAGGGGCGGCTGTGGATGCGCCCGTAGTATGTTCAGAACCCATTTTAGCGTTCCTTTCAAACAAAATCAGCGGTGTTGGTCCTCCCATTGTACACGAGGGGTGGCGGTTTGTCAATCGATATTTTGTAAATATTTCTTGGAATTTTCTGCCATTTACTTGCATTCCACGCCGTAATATGGTAAAATAATACTATGAGAAAAACGAACCTCCAAACCTATCCCCGCAAAATTGCAAAGCAATTTTGCCTAAGGGAAGTTCTTTGGGAGGTTAATGGAGAAATTTCCTTCGGAAGTGTCTCCAAGAAAGGATTCCATCATGAAATTTTCCGAAATGCCCTACACCCGCCCCGACGTGGATCGGCTGCTTGCCGACTTGACCGATGCTGCCGAGCAGTTCGCCGCTGCGACCTCAGCGAAGGAGCAACTCGATGTGCTTCGTAACGTAGAGAAGATCAGTTCCGTCTTCGGCACTATGGCGACTATCGCCTCTATCCGCAATTCCGTGGACACTCGTGACGCCTTTTACGAGGGCGAACGTGACTTTTACGACCAAGTGGGTCCCCTGATCGCCGAGAAGTCTCAGCTACTCTCGCTGGCGATGGTGAACTCTCCCTTCCGTGCCGAGTTGGAAAAGGAGCTGGGCGAGGTCACCTTCATCAACACCGAGATGGAGATCAGATCCTTCTCTCCCGAAATCATCCCGCTGATGCAGGAGGAGAACGCCCTCACCTCCGAATACCAGAAGCTCTACGCCTCTGCAAGGATCCCCTTCGACGGCAAGGAGCTGACCGTCGCTCAGCTGGGCATCTACAAGCAGTCCCCCGACCGTGCCGTCCGCAAAGCCGCCGTGGAAGCCGAAGGCAGATTCTTTGACGCCAATCAGGCGAAATTCGACGAGATCTTCGACAAGCTGGTGAAGAACCGTACCGAGCAGGCAAAGAAGCTGGGCTTTGACAATTTCGTCCCGCTGGGCTATCTCCGACGTCAGCGCAACTGTTACGGTCTGCCCGAGGTTGCCACCTTCCGCCGCCAGATTATCAAGGACGTAGTCCCCGTGGTCGACAAGATCAAGGCTCGCCAGAAGGAGCGCATCGGTGTTGCGGACTTCAAGTTCTACGACAACGGCTTCGTCTTCCCCGACGGCAATCCCACGCCCAAGGGAACTCCCGAGGAGATCCTGGCGGCCGGCAAGCAAATGTACACCGAAATGTCCCCCGAGACCGCCGAGTTCATCGACATGATGTTTGAAATGGACCTCTTCGATGTGCTGGCAAAGGAGGGCAAAGCCCCCGGCGGCTACTGCACCGAGCTGTCCGAGTACGAAGTTCCCTTCATCTTTTCCAACTTCAACGGAACCGCAGGCGACGTGGACGTTCTCACCCACGAGGCAGGTCACGCCTTCGCCGCCTATATGTCCTACAAGACTATTCCCTGGTCGATGATCCGTCAGCCTTCCATGGAAGGCGCCGAAACCCACTCCATGTCTATGGAGTTTCTGACCTCGCCTTGGCACCACCTCTTCTTCAAGGAGGACACTGCCAAGTACGCTCAGTCCCACGCCGAGGATGCGCTGATCTTCCTGCCCTACGGCACCATGGTTGACCACTTCCAGGAGATCGTCTACTCCAATCCCGAGCTGACCCCCGCCGAGCGCAACGCCGAGTGGGCAAGGCTGGAGAAGATCTACCGTCCCTATCTGAATATGGAGGGTCTCCCCTTCTATGGCAGAGGTGCAGGCTGGCAGAGACAGCTTCACATCTACCTCTATCCCTTCTACTATCTGGACTACTGCATGGCGCAGGCGATGTCGCTGGAGTTCTTCTCGCTCCACCTGCAGGATCCGAAGTACGCCTGGGAGAAGTATCTGGACTTCGTGAAGCTGGGCGGAACCAAGACCTTCGTGGGGCTCATCGAAGCGGTGGGACTCAAGTCACCCTTGCAGGAAGGCACGCTGAAGGCGATCACCGCCGAGCTGGACGAATGGCTGGAGAAAAACAGCGTCTGAGCAGGCTTTTCCGACGATAATATACAGTCACCCAACGCCTCTGCACGGCAAAGCCGTGCAGAGGTTTGTTTTTGGTGGTCGATGCTCGCACTCCCCCACCACACAACACCCCTCTGCACAACAGTTCGTGCAGAGGGGTGTTCTTATTTGGGAAGCGTCACGCTGACGTCGGCGTATTCCATTTCCAACTTGTAGGTGAAGGTGCCGATATCGTCGGCGGTGGACATATACAGGTAGTAGGTGTCACCGCTCTGCATCAGATAGGCGGTCATTTCGGTCCAGTTTTCGCCGAAGAAGCCGACCATCTCGTCGGTTTTCATCATACAGCGCCCCGTTTTAGCATCGTATGCCTCATAGGTGTCGGAGGAAAACAGCCATTCAATGCGGCTGTTCATCCCCTCGATGGCAAACGCCATATCCAGACAAGCCTGCCAATCGGGGACCGATTCTTCTACCGATACGCTCTCCCAGGTGCCGTTGTCGTTCTGCTCGTAGCCCAGCATGGCGTCCAGATCGTAATAATAGACGTTGTTCTCGTCGTTGTCGGCAAGCACGGCCTTCACCAGATCGCCGTCCTTTTCCACCACGGCAGACTCACTGATGTTTACCGTTCCGCTTTTTTCCACCTCGGTGTAGACTACGCTCAGCTTCACATCGTCCGCGCCGGTCAGCAGCTGAAACACGTCCTCGGGGGTGAACTGCTCGGAGCCGACGCTGGCGCCCGGCTCATCTCCGCTTGGAGTGGCAGCCCCCTCTTTCTTGCTCTCGCATCCGCACAGCGCGGAGCAGATCAGCAGACCGCACAGGCAGACGGTCAAAAATTGAGTCAATCGCATCATCAATCATCCTTTCTGTGCCGCGTTACGCTCCGCCGTTGGCGTCATCGGCGTTGTCTGCGCTCTCACCGCCATCAACGTTCTCGTTTTCTTCGGGCACTTCGGTTACGGGTGCCTCGGGCTCTTGCTCGCCCTCATCGGTAGCGGCAGATCCGCTCGCGGCTGCGCCCGGGGAATATTCGGGCATATCCACGCCCACATTGCGGAAGATTACCTTAGTGGTCATGGTAACGGTATTGCCCGCCTCCTTGGTCACCACGTCAAATGTATAGGTATCGCCATCAGAGATCATCTTGCCCGAAACGGTGGCGGTGGTACTGCCGATGATCGTCAGGATCGCGTCCTTAGTCAGGGTGTATTTGCCGCCGCTGACGCTGTAATTGCCGTTGTCAAACAGCAGATCGGCAGGGGTACAGTTCTCCACCAAAGCTGCCACGCTGATGTCCCCGGACTGCTCCAGCACATACCATTCGTCTCCGTCGGGGGCGATGCAGATGCCTTCCTTCAAATCAATATAGATTACCGAACTGACGTCGTAGGTGTCATCCTCGGCATCCTGATGGACGGTATAGCGCAGAGTATTGTCGTCCTTTTCCAGCATATAGGTCATGGAGATCGTTGCTCCGGTCACCTGACGGTTCATCACGGTGATAAAGACGAAATCCTCGGTCTGCAGAAGGGTGTCGTAGACCTGTGCAGGGGTCAGTCCCTCATAGGTGACAGGATCGCCTGTTTGTGTCGTGACGGTGGTGATTTCGTTACCGTCATCCGCATCGCCGCAGGCGGCAAGCAGGGACAGAGTCAGCAGCCCTGCCGTCAGCAGGGAGAGTAGCTTGGCGGATCGTTTCATGCTATTATCCTTTCTTTATCCTACCACGGGTATGGTGACCGCGGTGTCGGTAAAGCTGATGCTGAATGTATAATCGTAGGGACTCATAGTATAGGTGAAAATATACGTGTCGGTGTCGGCATCGTAGCGGAAGAGCGCGTCTTCCACGCGATAGGTCGCGGCGGCGGCTTCGCTGAGGGGCATACCGCCCGCCTCCTCGGAGTAAGAGTCAAAGAGCTCATATTGGAATCCCCACCAATCCTTGGAAAGCCCCACGCTATCCAGGAAAAATTCCCAGTTTATTCCGTTGTCGATGTCTTGAAGTACCCAATTGCCATCGGAATATCTGTAAGAAACCCGGTCATTCAAATCGATGTAAGACTCTACGTTATAGTTGTTCCGCAGGATCAGATGACCGTCCTTGATCAGATCGGAATTGCCCTTCGAAACCTTGTTTAGCTTGTAGGATGTGTTGATGACGACATTATCTACCTCCAACAGACGCTGATAGATGTCGGTGGAGGGATAATTTACTGTCGGCTGAGAGGGTTTATCATCGGGATCTTGCGTTTGAACAGGCTTGTCATCGATGTCGGGGGAGCCGCTCTCAGGAGTCCCTGCTTCGGGCAGGGTCACGCTCACCGATTGGAAGGTGATCTTCAGCTCCAGCACCATCGTGATCTCCTCGGTGATGCCGGAGATCAAAAAGGTGTAAACATCCTCGCCGGGGGTCATGCTCAGGGTATAGGTGATGCCTTCGGAACTATCCTCAAAGTGCTCGGCAAGCGCCTCGGCTTTGGCAAGATAACCTGCGGTTTCGTTGTATTCGTGGTAGTGGTCGTCCTCGAACAGCAGCTCGTGGGAGCTTTGGGTAAGGTTCTTCAGCAGATCCTGGATGGTGTAGTCGTTGGAGGTATAGAGCCAGATGCCGTCCGACTGCTGATACCAGTGTTTTGCGCTCAGATCGCAGTAAAAGGTCTCGGATTCGGAGCCGTCGGCAGAATTGTAGGTTTCGCTCAAACGGACGCGGTGATCGTCCTTTTCTGCTTTCAGCGTTGCGGTGGCGGTTTCTCCGTTGTAGGTGCGGGTTATAGTAGCAACGGCAATATAGTCATCCGCCTCCAACATTGCGTTATACACGCCCTCGGGGGACAGTCCGTCGTATCCTTGATTGTTTTCGATACTTCCATTGTTGCTTTGACCGCCGTTTTCCTGCTGGTTGGGATCATCGCCGCCCGGAGCGGTGCCTTCGTTCGTGCCGCCGCAGGACAGAAGGGAAGCGGTCAGGGTCAATCCCGCAGTCAGCAGAGCCAGCCATTTGATAGGTTTTATCATAGAATTCATCCTTTCGGTAATTCGAAGAGTATCTACCTGACAGTATACCACCGATCTGCCGATTTGTCAAGGAAAAACGGCAAAAACGCCCTGTTTTACCGCAAAACAAAAGAGAACTCCTTTTCAGAGTTCTCTTTTGCAGGTGAAGATCAGGCGGTGAGTGCCAGCAGATCCTCCAGATCAAATTCTTCCGCACCGGTCATATCGGGCTTAACGAGCTTGCCGGCAGCACTGTCGAAATCGGAGTAGGTGATGTTCATCTCCACCGTAGCGGTCATATCACCCATCTGCATTTCGCCCATATCCTCCAGCGCTTCGTCCATGTTCATGCTCATGGTCATCGTCATGGTCATCTCGGTGACGCAGTAGTCAGCGGAAATGGTCATTTCGATCTCGATGTCGCTCAGATCCACCTCGTAGCCCTCCAGCATAGCCGAATTCATCGCAGAGCCCAGCAGACTGCTGCCTTCTTTAAGGCCGGAGATGACCAGCAGATAGCCGTCATCGGCGGAGTAAAGCTTGAAGGATTCAAAGTAAGAGGGATCCAGATTGGTGACCTCGGTCTCCTCGCTGACCATGGAATCCAGCACATCTTCGTCCATCTCGGCAACCATCTTCTGACCGTCGGACTCTATGTAGTAGACCTCCTCGTCGTAATAGACGACGGCGGTAACATTCTCGCCCAGCATCTCGGTGGTGGTTTCAGTCCAGTTGCGTTTGCCCTCGGCATCCATAATAGCGTCTATTTCCATGTTTGCGGCGATGGACATACCCATCATAGTCATATTCATCTTCATCTCTGCACCCATAGAGTAGCTTTTCAGCTGACGCATTCTCTCGGTCACCTGACTGAGCACATTTTCCTGGGTGAGCTTATCGGTGACCTCATCACCGTCGGGCACATTGTCAACAGCCTCGCCGGTAGTGGTCTGTACGGCCGCCTCATCGTCATCATCGTCACGATCATTTCGGCGGGGGTCCTCCCCGGCGCAGGACAGCAGACAAGCGGAGCAGAGCAGTCCGGAGAGCAGAAGAGTAAGAGCCTTGGTGATCTTTTTCATATCAGTATCATCCTTTCAGATTATTTTTTCTGTATCGTCATCATCAGTATAGCACAAAACGATGGATTTGTAAAGACTTTTTTGCGAATTAGCGAAGAAAAGGAATCGTCTGCCTCGATTCCAAGGCAAAGCATCTTTTCCTACACTTATAAATCCCTAAATACGCGCATTTTGTTGCAACGTTTTTCAAAAAAACGAAAAAATTGTCGCCGTTCTGAACGAAAATCTCCTGCGCTGCAAGCAACAGCGGCGCTTTTAGTACAGTTCTTGAGGGAGTTTGAGGGAACTTCTCTCAAGAAGTTGCCTCAAGGTTGTCAGGGAGCGTGCTCCCCGACAACTAAAAACAATGGCTGCCTTGCGGCAGCCACTGATTTTAGATATTCAATGATTAGCCAAGTCTTGCTTCCAGAGCAGCCAGCTCTTCCCACATTTCGGCGGGAACACGGTCGCCGACCATGTTGTAGAAGTCCTTGATGTTGGCGATGTCAGCCTTCCAGGACTCAGCGTCAACCGAAAGCAGATCGGCCAGAGTCTCAGCGGACAGATCCAGACCCTCGATGTTGATGTCCTCGGGCTTGGGAACGTAGCCGATAGCGGTCTCAACAGCGTCAACCTTGCCTTCGCAACGCGCCAGGATCCACTCCAGAACTCTCATGTTGTCGCCAAATCCCGGCCAAATGAAGTTGCCTTCGTCATCGGTACGGAACCAGTTGACGTGGAAGATCTGAGGAGCGTTGGGAATGATCTTGCCCATATCCAGCCAGTGCTTCCAGTAGTCACCCATGTTGTAGCCAACGAAGGGACGCATAGCCATGGGGTCGCGGCGAACCACGCCCAGAGCGCCTGCAGCAGCTGCAGTGGTCTCGGAGGCCATGATGGAGCCGACGAAGGAGCCGTGCTGCCAGCCGAAGGATTGGTAAACCAGAGGAGCGGTCTTAGCGCGTCTGCCGCCGAATACGATT
>JAFTPF010000010.1 GCA_017463445.1 Clostridia bacterium | reverse complement strand
TGAGGTGGTCCATAGTGACTTTCCTTTCGAATTGTTGTCTTGGCAACTCCAATTCTACCATGGAATTGTTACTATGGATTTTCTTTTTTTGAAAATTTCTACCCCATCGGGTAGTGCAACTTCATTTTACAATCTGCGAAAACAAAAAATTCCGCCTTGTTAAAGACGGAATTTTTCTTATTCAGCATTACTTGCAGGTCGATTGGCGGAGATCTCTTTTTCTTCCATCCATTGCTGACCGACGATCCGAAAACCCAAGCGTCCATACCAATCCACCAGTTCAACGTAGCGTAGATGGATGGTGTCGCAACCCTGGGACTTCAGCCATTCGATTGCTCTTGCCACCATTTGCCGTCCGATGCCACGCTCACGAGCAGATTGGATCACTCCAACGCACCCAAAGGCACCGACTTTGCATTCCGCATTACCGAATATGCCACCGTCGGCTTCGACGATCTCAAATCCTACGATCTTGCCGTCGAGAATGGCAAGAATGATGGGATCGGTGCAGGATTTATAATATCGCACCCAATTCTCGTGTACATCTGCAACCGCTTGCAAAACGGACGGTCGATCCTCTTCGGTTGCGATCCGAAACTGCAGTCCCCGGGGGGCTGGGGGAATGGGGAAGCGGACGGGATCGTATTCTGCCGTCTGTAGCGCCATATTAGCGCTGACCCACTGGGCAGAATATCCGCGATGCTCGAAGAAGCGTTGTGCAGACGGCTCGTCAGCAGGTACGCCCTGGAACAGATAGTGACTACTGCGTCCGAGTACGATGCTTTGCGCACCGGTTTGGGCGATCATCTCTTCCGATAATTTCAGTAGGTGGCTGCCGATACCTTGATTTCTGTAGTGGGGATCCACGCAAAGCAGGGAAATAGAGTTTTGGTGAATCAGTGAGTAGCCGATCAGCTGATCACCGTCGAATCGAGAAATAATTTGCGCCAGATCGGGCCTCAGTTGACGGTTGAAGACCGTCTCGGTGACGGGGTAGTTGGGAAAACAGACTCGAAATAAGGGATAAAGCTGGTTATACATAGTGTTTCACCATACAAGTCAGCCCCACAAGGATTTGTGGGGCATTTTAGAAAGTTTTTGGAAATCCAAGAACCTTTTTTCAAAAGTGTTCTTGACGGATTCCATAGGCAGAGCCTTTGGAATCCGGAGACTCAGATCTCGAATCCTGCGTACTTCAGTACCAGCTCTGAGAAGATGGAGTTTGCCCAAGCAAACCAAGTACGGCTGAACTTTTCGGGCTCGCTGGCGTGGATGGACTCGTGCATGAAGAAGGTGCCTGCGTGAGAGTTCACCAGCATATCCAGGATCTCCTCGATCTCTTCCTTACTGTCGGTAGTCAGACCCTGCAGAGAGAGTGCGATCGGCCAAACGTAGCCGGGATCGGTGTGAGGAGAGCCGATGCCCTTCAGCACGGAACCCTCGTAGTAGTAGGGGTTCTTCTTGGACAGGATGAACTTACGGGTGTTCTGATAAATGGGATCGTCTGCGGAGCAGTAGCCCAGATAGGGAGCGGAGAGCAGGGAAGGCACGTTGGCGTCGTCCATCAGATTGTAGTTGCCCAGACCGTCGGTCTCGTAAGCGTAGATGGTGCCGTAGTCGGGATCCTCCACGGTGCCGTACTTCTTGATGCCCTCGTCGATCTCGGCGCGTAGCTTCAGTGCACGGGCAGCCAGAGCCTCGTCCTTGTAGATCACGGTAGCGATCTCGGCGGCGTAGCCCAGAGTCACCACTGCGTACATCTCGGCGGGGATCAGATAGTTGTAGATACAAGCGTCGTCGGAGGGACGGAATGCCGACCAAGTCATGCCGGTGTAGCCAACGGGCTCACCCTTACCGCCGCGGGTCATGGTATCAGAGGGCTTCCAGGGATTGGGACGCTCAAAGGTGTAGGGAGACTTTTCAGCGTGATACTGCTCGGTCTCCCACAGATTGAGGATGATGTTCATGGAGTTCTTGAAGGCGTCGGTGAAGTGAGAGGTTCTGCCCACCTTCTTCCAGAACTTGTAGGCGATAAACAGCACGGAGCAGAGCGAATCAACCTCATACTTGCGCTCCCACACCCAAGGGCTACGGAAGGTGATGTCATCGTGATGACCGCGCAGGGGATCATCGCCGTTTTCGTTGAATGCGTTGGCGTAGGGGTCCATAGGCAGGTAGAGGGAATAGCGGTTGATCATCTTCTCGATGATGTCGGCCAGCTCCTCGTTCTCGCGGGCTACGGGCAGATAGTGGTGTACCTGCGCAGAGCTGTCACGGAGCCACATCGCGTGGATGTCACCGGTGATGACGAAGGCGGAGCCGTCGTCCAGGATCTTGGTGGTGGTCTCCAGCGTGTTAGGGTAGCAGTTCTTGAACAGGGGAACCAGATCGTCTCTGCCCATCTCGTGGAGGCGGGCGCAGACCTTCTCGATCTGATCCTTTAGAATGTGGTCAAAATTGCTCATAATTTTCTCCTATATGTAGAAATTATATTTTTGATCCCGCATCTGCGGGAATCATTACGAAAAGAGTGGTTATACGCTTTTGCGCAGGTTGACTGCGAGGTGCAGGAGCACGCTGCCAAGGCCGTTGCCAACGGTGATCACGGCGATCCGCAGCCATGCGGCGGGAGTGAAGCCCGCAAGGGCGAAGTAGTAGAGATCGGCAATACAGTGCTCGAAACCGCAGAGGATAAAGACCGCAACGGGAAGCAGGATGATAGCAAGCTGCACGGCAGAGCCTGCAGGTACACGCTTCGATCCCTCCACGGCAATGTACATCATCATTCCGCAGAAGATGCCAAGGAGGAATAGGCTTACAAGGTCGTCCTCCAGCTTCATAGCGGTCACGCTCTTGGCGGATGCCACCAGGGGATCACCGATGCGGGTCAGCTTCTGGAGCAGCGCGCCCAGATAAACGCCAAAGAAGTTACCTGCCCAGATCAGCAGAAGCTGAAGCAGGTATACGGGTTTGTTGGCCGGGATATAGCCCACCTTACCGGTGAACAGATTCAGCTTGAAGAAGATGATGGTACACAATCCCAATCCGAAGAGAAAACTGCCCACGATCTTATTGGGACAGGAGAAATAGACGGCGCCGCCCACCGAGATGCAGATGCCTGCGAAAATCGCAAGCAGCAGGTCGACGGTGCGTTCCTTCAGCCAAGATAACATATAATGTTCCTTTCAATGCAGAAAACACAAATTACATACTATTATAACACATTCTGCGAAATTTTGCAAGTAGATTTCGAAAACTAATTGACAGTATGACAAAAAAGTGTTATAATCGATCTACCGAATCAAGGAAACACAGTACGACCCCCATCGTTTGAAATAGGAAGCGGGTGCAAGTCCCGCACGAGTGCGTCGCCGTGATCGGCAAGAGTTCCCCAATATGTCACTGAGAGAGATCTTGGGAAGACGCGGGAGCTCGTCTGAGCCGTCAGTCGGAAGACTTGCTGTGTCATCCGTATCTATGCCGCGCATACCGGCAGAGGATGCAACAGACAAAATCTTTCTTTACCATTGTCAATGGCAAAACGGTCCCGTTTTGCAGGATGTCCCCGGTTCGGGAAAGAAAGGAAGGGAGAGTATGAAATTCTCCACTAAACTGTTGTCGATGCTATTTGCGCTGCTGCTCACGCTCAGCCTTTGCATCGGCATGACCGCCTGCGGCGAAGAAACGCCTGAAGGCACCGACGCTCCGTCGGCAACCACTACCGCAGATCCTGCGGCCACCACCTCCGCGCCCGATGACGGTGTCGAAGAGCCCGCAAAGGCTACCTTCACCTTCAAGGTCGTGCATGCGGACGGTACCGAAAAGTCCTTTGAGATCAAGACCAACGAGGAAACCGTCGGCGCAGCACTGCTGGCAAAAGGGCTCATCTCCGGCGAGGACGGCGACTACGGACTGTACGTCAAGGTCGTAGACGGCGAGACTGCCGATTACGATGTGGATCAGAGTTATTGGTCGTTCTACATCGGCGACGAGTACGCTACCACCGGGGTTGATAAAACGTCCGTCACCGACGGTGCGACCTACTGGTTCAAGTACGCCAAATAAGCAATGAGGCTTCGCTCCGAAAGGGCGAAGCCTCTTATTTGCAGAAGGTACACAGTGATGATTGCGTTCGATCTTACTCTTTTTGAAAAAATCGGTGCGCGGGTCTTGACAATCAAATGAATGTATGCTATAATATACGCATGAAACTGAATTTGTAAAGGAGCGTACCTGCTAATGAAATTATGGCTTGATAACGGGCTCATTCCCGGCACCGTACTGAAAAAAGAAGAAAAGGGAAATTTGACCGGAATGGCATTTCTGGATAATATCTACTATGTTTCCAGCGGCGTAATGCTCACTCAGATCCGCGATATCTCGGGCATTGATGGCTCTACTCTGCAGAACTGGGTCAAGCGCGGTTGGGTCAGCAATACCGTCAATAAGAAATACTCCAAGGATCAGCTTGCGCGCATTCTGATCATCAATATGCTACGTAACTGTATGCTGCTGGAGCGGGTTGACCGTCTGCTCCACTATATCAACGGCGACATCGAAGACACCCGTGACGATATCATCCCCGAGTCTCGCCTGTACGATTACATCTGCACCATCTATGACCGCTACATTGAAGAGGAGTGCGAGTGCGAGGCGCAGTTGGATACGATCATCAGCGAGACCACAGCGGACTATACCGAGCCAGTGACAGGTGCGCATCAGCGCCTGAACGCTGCGCTGAAGATCATTATCATCGCTTACCTTGCTACTATTGCCGGTAATAAGGCGAACGAGCTGTTTTTGGAGCTGTAAGTTAATAGTATGAAAACGCCGAAAGGATCTTCCTTTCGGCGTTTTCGGCAGTCTGCCGAAAAAGTGAATATCATTGCGTGCTGAATATCGCAGATCCTTCGACTTCGTAGCAACGCCTCGCGTTGCTACTGCGCTCAGGATGACACGGTGGGGATCGATAGGCAGACGAAGTAATTCTTAAGTCTGTTTTATTTTCGAATCTCTCTTGCTTCCAGATAATAGCGCTTATCGTAGCCTTCTCCCATCGAGAAGGTCTTGCGGGGAAGCGCACCGTCGGCAAGCACGGCGGGGAAAAGCTCGTTTTTGTGGATGCTGTCGAATAGAAAACCGGTGGTATCGGGCTGCAGCGATCGGCTTCGCACCGTCTCTGCCTCATGGACATAGTCCAGCTTCACATCGGGATAACGGGCGGTCAAGTCGTTGAGAAAGCTTTGGAGCGATCCCACCGTCAGTTTCTGCACAGGCGGCAGTGAAAGCGTCTCCTCGCCGTTAGCAGAGAGGATGAGACAGGTCTGTCCGTCCTCGGCGTGCAGGGTGCCGAAGTAACTTTCCATCTCCCGACGCAGAAGTGTGCTGTCCATGCCGTAGACGATGCGATAGATGGGCTCGAACACCAGCGAAGGATCGTGGAGATTGACGAGCTCTACCATGGCGTAGCGGGAAAAGCTATCGGGATGTGCGTTGTAACACTCCTTTGCCGTTGCAAGGGAGTGATTGCCGTCGCCCACCGCGAAGAGCATAGGGGAAGACTTTTCGAATTCGGCAAGCACCGCATTGATCTCATCCTGCAGAGCGGAGGGGATCAGACGACCGATGAGATGACCGCCGCCCTGCATCAGATCAAAATCGTACAGCAGGGGAAGTGAGTCAGAGACAGCCGCTACCGCACCGATGATCCGATCGGCAGGATCGTCGGCAAGCAGGAGGATGTGAGACAGCTCCAGCAGTGCCTGCTCGCGGATGGCGACTCTGGGCGGGATGCGCTCGGGAATAGTCTCCTCGGTGGCGCGGATGCGCGCGTCGGCGCCCTTATGATAGTCGTAGTCGGCAAGATCGACGGTGGCGACGATGCCGCGGCGAACGGCACCATTTGCCAGCTTGCGCTCTACGTAGATCATGGCGTCGGGATGTTCGGTAAAATAGCCGTCGCGCAGATATTGCTCCATATGCGTACGGATGGAGGTGAGGATGGCGCGCTTGTCCTTCGAGAGGTAGATTTCGGGAAGGATCAGTCGAAGAGACGATGGCGCGTCGCCGACGGTCTCCTCAACGCTCTGCCAGTAAGCCGCGTCGCTGGTGAATTGGTCACAGGCGATTACGGCAAATTTTTCGGGATCGGACGCAGGAAGCAGAAGTGTGGAGGGGAAAAGGTATTTTTGCATATATGACTCCTTGAATTTTGCAATGAATAGGTGATGATCAGCAGAGATCAGCCGTTATGAGGCGGACGGTGCGGAGGACGCCCATCGGGTCTGTTGTCCGGCATGGGCGGTCTGCCGTCATGGGGAGGAAGAGATCTGCTGCCGTCGGGACGGAATCTGTCCCGTTGATTGTCGAAGTTCTCCTCTCGGATCATCTCCTCCTCAGAGGAAATGTAACGCTTCGCCTGAGTGGAGAAGAGCTCGAAATACTTGCCGTGAGCGGTCATCAGCGTCTTGTGGTCGCCCATCTCGATGATCTTGCCGTATTCCAGCACGATGATCTTATTGGCGGCGGTGGCGCTGGACAGGCGGTGGGAGACGAAGACGGTGGTCTTATCTTCCGCCAGCTTGTCGAACTGATTGAAGATCTCCTGCTCCGCCATGGGGTCGAGGGAAGCGGTAGGCTCGTCGAGGATCAGAATGTCGCTGTCGCTGTAGAAAGCGCGGGCAATGGATAGCTTCTGCCATTGACCGATGGACAGCTCGATGCCTTCCTTTTCAAAGTAGCGCATCAGTGGCGTATCGTATTGCTGGGGCAGTTTTTGAATGTACTCGTCGGCAGAGGAATTGATCGCCGCATCGCGGATCTCATCCTCCACGATCGGCTTGTCCACCTGACCGAAGGAGATGTTTTCGGTCACCGAAACGGCGTATTTCCCAAAGTCCTGGAAGATGATGCCGAAGACTTTATAAAGCTCCTGCGGATCGTACTCCCGAATATCCTTGCCGTCGAAGAGGATCACACCCTCGGTGGGATCATACAGTCGGGTGAGCAGCTTGATCAACGTGGTCTTGCCCGCACCGTTGAGCCCCACCAGTACGGCGGTGTCGCCGGGATCCAGGCGCAGGTTGATATCGTCCAGCACCTTGCGAGTGGTACCGGGATAGACGAAAGATACATGGCGAAATTCGATGGTATGACCGCAGTGGCGCTTGATCGAAGCAGCTTTTTCGGGTAGAAGTGCCTGAATATGCTTTTCCTCGTTCATGAAGAGGATCATGTTGTCGATAAACAGCGTGCCCTCGTAAATAGTCGCAACGGTGGAGATCAGTGTCGCAACGCCGCCGGCGATGGAGTTGAGTGCACCTGTGTAGAGCTGGTAATTACCGATCTCGTCGATGCCGCCTATTCGCACCTGATTGGCGACGAAGAGGAAGAGCAGACAGTTGACGGTGGAGGTCACCAGCGATATACTGATGTTCCAAGCGCCCTCGTGCCAGATCAACTTCTTGATACCGCCAAAATACCGCTTAAAGACCTCGTTGTATCTGCCGATGAAGGTATCGGAAAGCCCGAACAGACGGACTTCCTTCGCCAGATCCTTGTTGACCAGCAAATCCGAGTAGTAGGTCATTTGACGGCGATCTTTAGAGCGTCGACGCATATATTGGAAGTTCTTCTTTCGATAATAGAAGCTGATAATTGCCGAGGGGACAGCCAGTGCGATGACCACAAGCGGAGCCCACCAAGCAATATTGATCAATACTACGATGAAGGAGATGATCGTGATAGCAGTACTGATGATACGGAAGGTAGCGTTCAGTACATTGATGGGGCGTACGCCTGCCTCACGGTTGGCATTCTCCAGACGCTCATAGAAGTCGGGCATATCGAAGGATGCCAGATCGATTTCCCGCGCCTTGTTCATAATTTTGACCTTGATGTGGTTAGTCACCATTTCACTGGAAAGTCGGGTAATGATGGTGTTGATATGGTTCACTAAGTTGTTGAAAAAGAGATAACCAAACTGGAGGATCAAAGGCAGTAATACTGATGAAATTGCCATTGCCTCGCCGGTGGTTGCGATGTGGAACAGTGCTTCTGCCAAACTGGTTATGAGATTTGCAGAGATCTGGGCACCAATTACAGGCATAATACCATTGAAGAGTGCCATGAACATCATGATGAAGAGCAGAGAAGGGCGTGCTTCCCAGACCAGTTTGACTATGTAGAAGAGCCGGGAGAAAAACTTCGAGATCAACCGCGCCAGATAACCGGGCACTTCGCCCAGCGACTGGGGCTTTGGCTCCTTGAGCTTCTCGTTCATTTCATGATTGGGGGGAGGTCCAAATCCGGGACCCATAGGATCAACTCACTTTCGAAAATAATTAGATTGCTAACTAATTATTAGTATACAGGATGTTTGTGAACATTCTGTGACAAAACAAGAGCTTTTAACGAAAATATCCCCCGAAATGGGGGATATTGATTTACATCTGCTCGTCCACGGGCAGAGTCTCGGCTCGCTCGGAAATGCTCTTCTTGAAGTTCACCACATAGTGAGTATACTCGGCGTTCATATAGTCCGAGGTGATGAGGAAGTCGGCGGTGGAGCGGTTGTTGGCGATGGGAATATCGTAGACCTGCGCAATGCGGAGCAGTGCCTTTACGTCGGGGTCGTGGGGCTGTGCGGAGAGAGGGTCGGAGAAGAAGATCACCATATCGATGCGTCCTTCCACGATGCGTGCGCCGATCTGCTGGTCGCCGCCCAGAGGGCCGGAGTTGAAGCCGCGGACGGGAAGTCCGGTCTTTTCGGAAATGATGCGTGCGGTGGTGCCGGTACCCACTAAGAAGTGACGCTCGAGGATCTCTTTATTTTCGCGGCACCAATCTACCAGCTCTGCTTTTTTGAAATCGTGTGCGATGAGCGCGATGTTCTTCTGCTTTTCAATCACACGGGGGATATAGTTATCATTTTTCTCGTACATATTGATCGTCCTCCAAATATAAAAATCTTGGGATCGGCGGGAGCCGATCTGCCAAGGAAACCTGTCTACGATGATATTATAACACATCTTACAGAATTTTGCAACGGTCAGGACGTAAAATATGGGGAAAATTTCTATTGACAAAATGCAAAAAAGTGCTATAATAATGCCATCGAGGGTGTAATCCCTTGTATATTTACAAACACTTGAAGAGTAAGGATTGTCTGCGTTAAGTGTCTGCCGGACGGGGAGTTGTCGGTGGAACGAAAAGCGGTACTTGCTAAAGTACCGGCTTGCGGTGGCAGTCCTGCATCCCGCTTCATTGGATATCGGAAGAGGTCTCCCTTTTCTGTGCCCGTGGCGAGGACGAATGGTGCCTGCGGGCACGAAAGGGAGGTTTTTTGATGAAACTGAACAAGCATCTGTCCACACTGGTCTTCTGCGCGCTCCTTGCGGCAATGACCATGATCTTCAAACGGTTCGCCGTGGTGAACCTGGACTGGTTCCGCCTGTCGCTGGAGAACACACCGGTTCTCCTGTCGGGCATCCTGTTCGGTCCCGTGGCGGGATTTATCACCGGCGTTTGGGGCGACATTCTCGGCTGCCTTTATTGCGGATTCGGCATCAATCCCGTCATCACGCTGGGGATGGCACTGGTGGGCGGTCTCTGCGGACTCCTGTTCCGCTTCACTCCGAAGTTTCCGCTCCTGCCGCGACTGCTTCTTTCGGTCTACGCCGGTCATATCGTCGGCAGCATGATCGTGAAGACGATCGGCATCTATTGGTGGTACGCCACACCGTGGCCGACCCTCGTCCTGCGCGTTCCCACCTACCTGATTATCGGCGCGGCGGAGATCGCCGTCTTCTGTGTGCTGCTGAAAAGCCGCGCATTCGTACGACAGCTTCACAAAGTCGGCGCAAAAATCTGATCGGAGGCGATCCTATGACCTACGCAGAAGCACTTTCCTATATTCATTCCATCAGCTGGAAGGGAAGCGTGCCAGGACTCTCCCGCATCAGCGAACTGATGAACGCTCTCGGCAATGTGCAGAATAAGCTGAAGATCGTTCACGTGGCGGGAACCAACGGTAAAGGCTCCACCTGTGCGATGCTGGAGTCCATCCTCCGCACTGCAGGTTACCGCACGGGACTGTACATCTCCCCCTTCATCGAACGCTTCAACGAGCGGATGTGTGTGGGCGGCCAGCCGATCTCCGACGAAACTCTTGCCGAGATCACCGCGTATGTGAAGGGTTTTGCCGACAAGATGGAGGATGCCCCCACCGAGTTTGAGCTGATCACCGCCATTGCATTCGAATACTTCTACCGCGAGGGTTGCGATATCGTGGTGCTGGAGACCGGCATGGGCGGCAGACTGGACTGTACCAATATCATCTATACTGCCGAGGTCTCGGTGATCACCGGCATCGCCCTCGATCACACGTCGTTTCTGGGTGACACCTTCGAGGCGATCGCCGCTGAAAAGGCGGGGATCATCAAACCGGGCACACCCGTCATCTGGGGCGGCACTCACGACGGTGCAGGTGTGGTCATCTCCGCCAAAGCGCGGGAGATGGACGCTCCGCTTCATACGCCTGATTACCGCCGCCTGTCCACCGTGTCCTGCTCGCTGGAGGAGGGCATCCGCTTCTCCTATAAGAACCGCGGCGACCTGACCGTTCAGCTCCGCGGCTCCTACCAGCCCCACAATGCCGCTATCGCCCTTGAGACGGTGGATTGTCTGCGCTCTCTGGGTTGGTGTATCCCCGAGGAATCGGTGCGCGCGGGTCTTGCAAGCGCTGTTTGGAAGGCACGCTTTGAACGTCTTTCCACTGATCCCATCGCCGTTTACGATGGGGGACATAATATGGAAGGCGTCACCGCGGCGGCAGAGAGCATCCGACTCTATTTCCCCGATGAAAAGGTCATTCTTCTTACCGGAGTGATGGAGGATAAGGCATACCACGATATGGCGGCAACGCTCGCTCCCCTCACGGCGTCGGTGGTGACGGTCACGCCCGACAATCTCCGTTCGCTTCCCTCGCCTCGCTATGCGGAGGTGTTTTGTACCCTCGGCGTTCCTGCAGAGGCGGCAGAAACCATCCCCGATGGAGTTGCCAAGGCAGTCACTCTTGCAAAGGAGCAGGGCAGACCGCTGATCATGCTGGGTTCCCTTTATATGTACGGCGATGTGAAGACGGCACTGCTCTCTATCGTCTGATAAAAGCTGACAAGATCTCCTCGACCGGAGGGGATCTTGTTTTTTAGGCTCTTTGTCAATAGTTGGGGTAAAGAAAAAACAATAGAATGAAAGAAACAGGTAGTGAAAAACGAAACGAAGCGAAGCGAAGTGGAGTTTTTCACTACCTGT
>JAFTPF010000136.1 GCA_017463445.1 Clostridia bacterium | reverse complement strand
CCATCATAAAGTTTGCGTCACAGGCACCGATCACTACATCAACACCGCCAAGCTTCGCTCTGCCCACAAGTACTGCTTCACTGTTTCCACTCTTCTCTCTTGCAGTCTTCAGCTTCTTCAGATACTCGGACTGTCCGAGAGGATTGCTCTCCTCCACTACATCATACCAAGGCTGGAAGCTGTCCTGATCCACCACTAGATTGATCCGCTCGCGGGCACCAATGGTTAGATACTTTCCGCACTGGGGGCAAATATAGAATTGATTATACAGATCAAGCGCATTGCGGGTAGTGTTACAACACGAACAAGTCAACTGGGTACGCAACAGACGGTCTTCTAATTTTTCTGTTGGCGTTTTCTTTTTAAACAGATCAAAAAATGCCATGAATTGATTCCTTTCGTAAGTTCACAGAATATTTTTCGATTCACAATTGTTGATTTATCAAATTGCTTTACTATTATAACATATTATTCACCAAATTGCAAGAGGAGACTGCAAATTTGCAAAATTTTAGCGTATCTCTCCAATTTTCGGGCGATCTACTTTGATTTTTCGGCATTCTAATGATTAAATGGTAATTATTTGACCTGAATAATGCTACGATAATGATATCCTTCCCAATATTAAAAAGCAAGCCCGAAGGCTTGCTTTTTAATATGTGAATAGAATTATTCGGTCACCTTGCGGCGGCGTGCGATCACTACTGCACCGGTAGCTGCGATCAGTGCCAGTGCGGAAACGATCAGCATAGCATCACCGGTCTTGGGAGGATCTTCGGGCTCGGGCTTGGGATCGGGATCGGGAGTTTCGGTGCCGGTTGCGGGAATCACGGAGCCTGCCTCAACGGTCTCGCCGCAGTCCTTGCAGACCTTGTCGCCGGTGTAGCCGTTCTCGGTAGCGGTTGCTTCCTTGGCGTTCTTCAGCTCAGTCTCTGCGTGCTCACATACAGGCTCTGCTACGAACCATACGTTACCCCAGCCCTTGACGCCGGCACGGGGATCCGTGTTAGGACCGTATTCGTTGTCAGAAGACCATTGCCAGATGATGGTACGGGTGTTCTGATCAGTAGGAGCGCTGTCCTGGTCATTATACTGAAGATCCAAAGCGATCATGCCGCCTTCAACGGGAGTCTCATTATTCAGCTCGAAGGAAAGCTCCACGACTGCCTTGTTGCCATCTACGACAACCTTGTGTTCCTTAGCTTTATCGTTGGTACCTCTGCGAGTCCAGAATCCGGAATTTTCAAGACCGTCTACCTTCTCGTTGATAAACGCAACCAGCTGATAAGTATTGGCATTCTGTGAACCTCTGTCGAGATCGTTTTCGCTGACAAAGATCATCAAGGAATCGTTTTTCCAGTTGTCTTTATCGGTGCCGTTGATCCATACGTCGTCGGTGATCTCTACCAGCATATAAACCTTGGAATCACTGTATGCCACACGGAACTGTACCTTACTGGAATCCTTTCTGGTAGCTTCATCGCCCTTGGAGTCAGCGGTTGCGACGTTTTCCAGCGTATAAACGGGAGCCTTTGCCCATGCGTCGTCGATCACGCCGTCAACGGTGATGGTACCGGGGATCGCCTCTGCTTTTTCAGCACGGAGAGCGCCTTCAGCAGGCTCTGCGGGCTCTGCAACGATTTCGGTATAGGATACGCCAACGCTGGCAGCGCGCAGACCGTAGCGGGAGCCGGGGAGAGGATTGCTGTCATTCCAGGTCTGTACCAACTCGCCGTTCAGATATGCTTTAATGGTACCGGTGCAGTCCCATTCAGCGGTGATAGTGTAAACGCCGGTCTGATCTTCAGCAGGAATCACATAGCGATCAGGGAAATCAGAAGTCTTCCAACCGCCGTTTTCTTTACCGGACTTGGCAAGACCGATTTTCTGATTATCGCCTTGTACGAACAGGAAGTAGTAGGAAGCAACTTCCTGTTCCCAGAACTTGTTGGTATCACCGCTGGCACAGAAGATGATGCCGTCGTGACCGGAAGAGGAAGCCGAGGTGCGGTCGATGGTAACGGTAATTTTGCCCGCCTCCATCTTGTCGTTGGTGAATACGAAGTTGGAATTGGTCTTGGTAGTGGTGACTGCGTCGTCTGTGACGGTCCATTCACCGCTTGCAGTTACGCCGGTCAGGGTCTTGTCGCCCGATTTTGCAACAGCGACCTCGGGGTCTGCTTCTGCTGCAAAAACAGGCATAGCAGCGGTGATCAGCATAGCCGCTGCCAATAATGTGGTTAACAGTTTTTTCATTGGTATACCTCCAATATGAATTTTTTGCTATATAAAGTATAGCATATGTTTTCTTTCCTGCATAGAAGAAACGAAAAAATCGTCTCTTTCGAGATTGTAAAAACCGCTTAAATATGAACAATTGGCTGTAATTTTAATGCGCTTTTTACAATGCGAAAAAAGCGAAATGGGAGACCCATTTCGCTTTTTTAGGATATTTCAGAGCAGAATCACTCGCTTACCTTACGGCGGCGAACGATCATCGTAACACCTGCAACTGCTACCAGTGCCAGTGCGGAAACTGCCAGAGTAACGTCGCCGGTCTGGGGAGGATCTACAGGCTCGGGATCAGGATCGGGAGTGGGATCGGGCGTATCGGTACCGGTTGCGGGAATCGCAGTGCCGGTCTCAACAGTCTCGCCGCAGTCCTTACAGACCTTGTCACCGGTCTAGCCGTCCTCGGTCTCGGTAGCTTCCTGAGCGTTCTTCAGCTCGGTCTCTTCATGTGTACACTCGGGCTCTGCTACGAAGTTGACATAGCCCCAGCCCATACGGCCGATCTGAATCTCGTTGGGTCCATCGGGATGAGAAGACGCCCAAGACCAAACGATAGTACGGGTGTTTGAGCCGGTGGGAGCGCTGTCCTGATCGTTGTACTGCAGATCCATGACGAAGAAGCCGCCCTCTTCGGGAGTAGTATTATTAAATTGGAAGGAAAGCTCCATAACTGCCTTGTCGCCGTCGATCACAACAGCGTGCTCCTTGGGCTTATCGTTAGAACCCTTACCGGAACGAATGATGAAACCGGTCTTGCTGCTGTTGTCCGCAGAGTAGTTTTCCAGGAATGCGCACAGGATATAAGACTTATTACTGTTCATGCCTCTTTCAACACCGTTTTCACTGACAAAGATCAACAGAGAGTCATTCTTCCAGTCGTCGGCGTTATAACCGCTGATCCATGCATCGTCGGTGATCTCTACCAGCATATACACCTTGGTGCCGTCGTACATCATGCGGAACTGAACAGAACTGGAGTCTTGTGCAGAAGGCTTTCCATCCGCATCCTTCACGGTAGAGTCCTTGTCAACATCGTGATCCATGGTGTAAACGGGAGCCTTTTCCCACGCCTCGTCGATGACGCCGTCAACGGTGATAGTGCCGGGGATGGCGTTCGCATTACCGGGCATGATGCGGTCGGGGCTGGGGGTGCCGTGCTCTGCTACTACAGAAGTATACGCCATACCGATACCGCTGGCACGCAGACCGTAGCGAGTGCCGGGCAGGGGGTTACTATCAGTCCATTCGATTACCTGTTCACCTTCGAAGTAGCAGATGATCTTACCGGATGCGTCCCACTCGGCAGCAATTGTGTACTGATTGTCTCTTTGATCCTCGGGAATGGTGTAGCTGGCTTTTTCGCTAAAGCCCAGATTTCCTTTACCGTGACCCGTTCTGACCAGACCAATCTTGTTGTTTTCCTTATGGATGTACAGGAAGTAGTAGGTAGGGGCATCGTCCTGCCAGAAGCTGTTGCTGCCCTCGTCCAGACAGAAAATGATGCCGTCTGTATTGTGCTGAGCACCTTCGCGACCTCTGTCGATAGTAGCGGTCAGCTTGCCGGCTTCCATTTTGTCGTTGGAAAAGACCATCATCGACGACGCTTCTTTGGTAGTCAGCGCTTCGTCGGTGATCTCCCAGCTACCGCTGGCGGTAAGGCCCGTCAGGGTCTTGTCGCCTGCTTTTGCGATCGGCACTTCGGGATCTGCTTCTGCTGCAGAGACAGTCAGTGCTGTAGTCGCACAAGCAAGCATCGCAATCGCTAAAATTGCGGATACGAGTTTTTTCATGTGTTTTTCCTCCATGTGAATATTTTGTAACTAAAGTATAACATATTTTCGTTCGTTAAAATATAAAAAAATGAAAAATCGCACTTATCAAATTGCAAGAATTGCTCAGCCTGGTTAATTAACGACACAACTATATGCAAACAGACAGCACAGTGGACGTACAAGCAAGCATCGCAATCGTTAAAATTGCAGATACGAGTTTTTTCATGTGTTTTTCTCTATATTAATATCAATTTGCCAACATTTTATTATTCCTCCTGCGCAGCATATAGAACAATTCTCTTGATTGTAAATATTCAATTGTAAAATCTGCTATATTTGGACTATTTGTCGTTTTTCAGATTTTTTTGCAAATTTATTGTTAATATTCCTTAACCCCATTGACAAATCGATAATTTTATGGTACAAATATTACAGAACATCGCCGGACAGGAGCAATAATATGAAGCCCGAAACTCTCTCTTTTGTAGAAACGCCTAAGCAAAAATTACATATGGATCATACCGTTAACGACGGGTTTACTATGCCCTATATGCACACGCACGTCGAGTACGAACTGCTCTACATCCGAAGCGGAAGCGTTACGGTTGAAAATAACGTCCACAGAGTTTCTGTAGAAGCTCCGTGCGTGATCATACACCGCCCCTTTATGCTTCACCGCGCCTATACCCCCGACAAGTGCCGCTACGATCGGTTCATCATCAATTTCGGAACTGATCTCATTAACCGTATGTCCGCGTGGATCCCGCATCTTGACCGTATTCTCAAAAGTTCTATGTGTATTGTGGATCTGGATCCCGCTCTGCACCTCCAGCTTTCTAAAGATATAGCCATGATGTGGCAGACCTATCAGGATCGGAACTATTTCCGTGCCGAACTCGAATTTGCACTTCTGCTCAATCATTTCACCGACTGTATTGCCGAAGGTCAGATCCGGAACGTGCGTGACGAGCATACTTACATCAGCGATGTGATGGATTACATCAGCCATCACTTCGGAGAGCCTCTGTTAACCGAAGATCTTTCCCGCCAGTTTTTCGTCAGCCGTGCAAAGCTCACCGCAGATTTCAAGGCTTGTACCAACGTGACCATCAAGCAATACATCCAGCTGACCCGCATCAACTATGCAAAGCAAATGCTTTTGGCGGGGCAGAACATCTCCGATGTGGCGCAAAATTGTGGCTTCTGCGACGATTCTCATTTCATCCATACCTTCCGATCGATCGTTGGACAAACTCCAAGAGCCTTTGCGCAGGGCAATACTTCCGATATAACCGGATAGCTCCTCTTTAGCGTTTTTTTCAATGATTCGTCTCGTATTTTCCTATTAATTTATGTTCTATTTTGTTACTATTATGGTACCGAATCATGCGCACCCGCTTTCGGGTGCGCATATTTTATGAAAGAAGGGATTTTATGAAACAACCAAAACGCAATTGGATCCTCTCGATCTGTGCGCCTGTTCTTTTGATCCTCTCCGTACTCCTGTGCGGAATGGGTTTTTCTCTGATGGCAGACGAGTACACCGGCGAGGAACTTGCGGTCAGTCTGTCCTCCTCCGAGAGCGACGGCGGCTACACGCTAACGCTGTCTATGGAAAACAAAGCTGACTACGCACTTCACAACGTCTCCTACCGCTTTACGGTACCGGAAGGGCTGAACGCCCCCGCGTCCGAAATAGCAAAGCTGGTGGGAACGCTGGATGCAGGTGCCAAGCACGAGGCAACGCTGAATGTGACTGAGGGCTCGGCATCCACCGATCAGCCGGGAAGCAATGATCAGCCTCCTGTCACGAACGATCCGGGAAGCAGCGAACAGCCTACCGATCCCCCTCCCTCCCAAGAGGATCCCTCAGACGAGCTGAATCCTCCCGCTAATAAGACCTCGTCTGTCGGAATGATCCTTGCCATCGCCGGTGGCATTCTGCTGGTAGCGGCGGTGATCGTAACTGCTCTTCTGCTTTATAAAAAGAAGAAGGCAAGCTCTACCCTTTCCATGATCGCTATCCTGCTCTGCGGCATCACCCTCTTCGGTGCAGGCAGCTTCGCGGACAGCGCCCTGCAGACTGCTACCGCCACCTGTGAGGTTGCGGGCAAGACCGTTTCGGTTGAAGTCACCTACGCCCCGCAGCTACCCGTAGAAGAGGGCGCCGTGAAGGCTGAGGACGGCAGCATCGCTTTGAAGGACGCTACCGTCTACATCGACTCCGCCAGCGAGCATTCCATCGTACAGCGTGCGGCAGGCGATCTGGTGAGCGACTTTGAAATGGTCACCGGTACCGCCCCCGATCTGAAGAGCAACCTTTCCGATCTTGGCGACCGTGCGGTGATCGTGGGTACGCTGGGCAACAGCGCGCTGATCGATAGCCTCGTTTCTGCAGGCATTCTGGACGTTTCCGAGATCGAAGGTCAGTGGGAAGGCTACACCATCGGCGTTTACAAGAACCTGACCGCTGATCTGAAGGAAGCCGTCGTCATCGCAGGCAGTGACGCACGCGGCACTATCTACGGTATCTACGAGCTGTCCGAGCAGCTGGGCGTATCTCCCTGGTACTGGTGGGCTGACGTCCCCGTTGAGGAGAATGAGAATCCTACGCTTGCCGTGGAAGAGTTGACCCAGACCGAGATGCCCGACGTGAAATTCCGTGGTATCTTCATTAATGACGAGGAAAACTTCACCTTCTGGTCCGAGGCGTTTGAAAACAGCAAGACAGCACCCGGCACCAAGACCTACGCCACCGTTTTCGAGCTGTTGCTCCGTCTGAAGGCCAACACCCTCTGGCCTGCGATGCACAATCTGACCGATGCCTTCAACGCCGTGGTAAATCCCGAAACAGGCATCGCTTATAACGCTGAGCTGGCTGACGAATACGGCATCGTGATGGGCTCCAGCCATTGCGAGCTGATGCTCTGCAACAACGAGACCGAATGGGAGCCCTGGTGTAACAAAAACCAGCGCAAGTATAACATCACCAAGATCAACAACTCCTGGAAGGAGTCCTACGACTACACCGTCAACGCAGAAGCAATGAACGCTTACTGGGAAGATCGCGTGGCGCAGAACTACCGCTTCGAGAATATCTACACCCTCGGTCTGCGCGGCGTCCACGACGCATCCATCAACTGCTCCGCTCTCACCGACAAGTCTCTTGCCAACCGCACCAAGGTCGTACAGGCGGCAATCGACGCACAGATGGCGATCATCGATAAGTACGAGCAAAAGTATTTTGAAGAGACGGGTGTCCGCAAGGAATTTGTGACTACTTACTGTCCTTACAAGGAAGCTGCCGACTACTACAAGCAGGGTCTGACTCTTCCCGAGGACTGCGTCATCCTCTTCTGTGACGACAACTACAGCTACGTCCGTCAGTTCCCCACCGATGCGGAAAAGGACATCTACGGCGGATTTGGCGTCTACTACCACGTTTCCTACTACGGCGTTCCCCGCAGCTATCTGTGGATCGACAGCACTCCCCTCTCTCAGATCTACAACGAGATGCACAAGGCATACGCCGCAGGCTCCGACGATATGTGGATCCTCAACGTAGGCGACATCAAGCCCGCCGAGATGTCTACCGACTTCTTCATGAAGCTGGCTTGGGACGATTCCGATTTCAACACCGACAATCTGGACGATTTCATGGCAGACTTCTTCACAGAGAACTACACCATCGGTGACGAGGATGCAGAGACTCTGGCAGCTGCTATGACCGAGTTCTATCAGCTTGCCTACCCCTACAAGGCTGATTATCAGGGTTACAACGAGGGCACCGAGTACAGCCTCGTGGAGTTGGGTGACGAAGCCGAGCGGGTCATCGACCGTATGACCGAGATCTTCGAGACCTCCTCTGCGATCTACGACAAGCTCCCCGCAAACGAAAAGGACTCCTATTATCAGGTGGTCCACTATAAGATTCGCGCTACCCTGCTGACCCTCCAGAAGAACGTCTATGAGCAGAAGAATAAGCTCTACGTGTCTCAGGGACGCTTTGCCAGCGTCAACGCTTACGCCAAGATGTCTGAGGACGCATATAATACCATTATGTCCGACATCGCTTATTATAACAGCCTGTCCGGCGGCAAATGGGATAAGATCATGAACCCCTACCAGACCGCACAATGGCTCCCCGTGATCTCGGGCGCTCCCAGCGTCACCTACCTCCCCGCAGATGCGGCTGAGGATGGCATCGGCGCACTGGTGGAAGGTCAGAGCGGCGGTGCTTCTGCCGTGACCCTCTACTTCTCCAATCTGAACGACGAAGCACGCTTCCTCGACATCTTCAGCAAGGGTGCCAAGGCGTACGACTATACCATCACTACCGATTCCTTTATCGTACTGGAGGATGCCGACGGCAAGAAGATCAGCGGCAAGACCTCCGGCGGTAAGACCACCTACACCGGCTCCGTAGAGGTAGAAATGCGTCTCTACCTGACCGTTGACTGGTCGAAGGTATCAAAGTCCACCACCGGCAGTGTTACCGTCACCGACAAGTACGGCTTCTCCCGTACCTTCAACGTAAAGGCGACCGTAGCCTCGGTAGATCCCGCCAAACAGCCCACCAAGGGCTACTACGAGACCAACGGTCTCGTCTCCATGGAGGCTGAACATTTTACTAACAATGTATCCAACGGCGATTACGCTTGGGTGGTGGTCAAGGATCTGGGCTTTGCGGGCGATTCTATGACCGCAACCTATCAGGGCAGATCCACCGGTCCCCGCGTGGACAGCGACTTTGCCGAAAACGGTGCATATCTGGAGTACGCGATCTACTTTGAGACCGCAGGCAAATACAACGGCACCTTCTACCGTATTCCCACTCTGAACGAAGGCACCGGTAATACCTGCCGTACCGGCTATGCGCTGGACGACAGCGCGGTCAATCTCCTGCGCGGTAACAGCGTGGTGGATACCGGCGGATCCAGCACCTGGTCCAACTCCGTGCGCTGCAACATGGAGAAGATGAGCTTCTCCATCACCGTTTCCTCTGCAGGCTGGCACACATTCCGCATCTATCAGTCTGACGTGGGCATCACCTTCGATAAGATCGTGCTCCGCCACGAATCCATCGGCAGCATCTCCACCCGTACCGGCGACACCGAGACCTTCAACACCGTTGCCAAGTACACCCAGCCCCTGCGCACCACTCCTCCTGCGATTTCGCTGAAGGAGGTTCCCTTCCCCGTAGTGGACGGCGGCGACAATTACCTCTACGACTTCACTTCCGATTCCTCCAACGCTACCGAAGGTTATCTCGCAGTTGATCTGGCAACCGACTCCTCCAAGGGCGCACGCTACTCCTGGACCGAAGGCTTTGCCTCCATTAAGGCGGCTCGCCGCACCGGAGACAAGATCTCCACCCGTGACGGCGGCATCCTCTACTCCTCCTCCAAGGCTACGTTTGAGGTCAGCCTCAGACGAAGCGGCAGTTATATCGTGACCATCGCTGTTGGCGACCGCAGCAGCAGTGGCACTTCTGCTTCCAATATGAAGGTGACCGCAAATGGCAAGGTCGTGCTTACCGGTATTAATCAGAAGGCGGGCGGCACCTCTGAGTACGCATTCACAGTCGAGGCTAACAAGACCATCACCCTCACCTTCGAGGGGACCTGGGTCATCTCCGCGATCGAGATCATTCCCGGTGAGGAGCAGGATCTTGGCTCGGGCAAGTTCACAGCCAACGAAAGCGGCGATATCGGCATTGAGACCGAGACTGCACAGGAGAACTCCCAGTTCGCATCGGTAAACGCCTCTAAGGACGGCAAGAACTCCATCTGGATGCAGACCGGCGGTCTGTCGGGCTACGCAATGTACTTCGGTCCTAACGTGAACGGCTCCTACTCCTCCACCGATCCGAACGGTACTCAAACCTCCAAGATGTCCTTCGTCATCGACGCCAAGGCAGGCACCTACAACGTCTGGGCGCTGGTGAAGAGCGCCGAAGATGACGATGACTCGGTGATCATAGCGCTGGACGGCGGCCAGGTACAGACTGCCAACGACTTTAAGAACACCGGCGGCACCTTTGTCTGGAAGAAGATTGGCTCCGTGAAGGTTTCCGCAGACGGCGAGGCCACCTTTACCGTTTGGGGACGCGAGGACGGTCTTGCAATCGACAAGATCGTGCTGACTACCAAGTCCACCGCTCCCGCTGTAGATGCTCCGATGAATCGGGGATAATGGCGCGATGAACCACTCTGCACAATCGTGCAGAGCGGTTTCTGGGCAATAAAAAAACGATCAGGAGAAATACCAATGAAAAAAAGGTTAACTATGCTCATTTCGTTAGTCTTGATTTCCGCAACTACTCTTCCCATGATACTGATGGGGTGCTCTAATCAATCCACGACTGAAAGTTCGAGTACGGGTGCATCCACTACGACCTCCCCTTCCCCCGAGGACTCTTCTGCCGCCACGGTTACTACCACAAATCCCGTGACCGGCGCTATCGCTCCCACCACTACGACCGAGAAGCCCTCGGGTACCACCGCGCCCGATAAGCCTTCGGATACTACCGCAACGGAAGGCACCGAAAAACCGACTGATCCCGTGATCCCTCAGCCTAACACCGGCGAGGGCGTGGACCTGGTCCTATTCATCGGTCAGTCCAATATGGCGGGACGAGGCACTGCTTCTGCCGCAACCAAGGTGCAGGAGGGGCACGCCTATGAGTACCGTGCCATTTCCGATCCCACTAAGCTGTATCCGCTGAGCGAACCCTTCGGTGTGAACGAAAACAACGCCTCCAGTGGCGTGACCGAAAATAAGAAGACCGGCTCTATGGTTTCCGCCTTCTGCGAAAGCTATTATGCGGCAACCGGCACCCCCATCGTGGCGGTCTCCTGCTCCAAGGGCGGCGAGAAGATCAGCTTCTTCGATACCTCCACAAAGGTCTACGCTGATGCCGTTTCCCGTGTGAACAGCGCCAAGGCGTTCCTGCAGCAGGAATACGACAGCGGCAAGACCCCGTTCAAGCTCCGCAATGTCTTTGTGGTATGGCTACAGGGCGAATCGGACGGCGACGTGGGTACCACTGCCGCGGGTTACACCAATGCGCTCGACCGCATCGTGAAGGGCTTTAAGAAGGACATCGGTGCTGCCCAAACCTTCATCATTCCCATCGGCACCTATAACGGGAGTGACGGCGCCCGCAAGGCAAAGTACAACACCATCCGCGACGCACAGATCCTCTACTGCGAGGATAGCTCCGACGCTTCGGTCATCAGCCTGCAAACGGTGGATCTCCATCGCTACGGCTATATGAAGGACGAGTTCCACTTTAAGCAGGAGGGCTACGAGATCCTGGGTAAGGATGCCGGTGCCAACATGGCTTATTTCGTGAAAAACGGCAAGAAGCCTGTCTGCCGCAACTACTACGAGAACGACGAGACCGTACGCACCAACGGTGCATGGCAGGAAAAGAACGGAAAAGTAGTTATCCCTGCCTCTGCCGCCGCAGAGCTTTCCACCTACGCCAGCTACAGCACCGCAAACCAGAATGCATCCTGGGCGAAGAATACCGGCGGCGCGTTTGACGGCATTAAGCAAACCAATTCCACCGGTTCCAACTGGCCCAACATTACCTACGCCTTTTTCTCCGCACCGCAGGTGCATTACACCGTCCATATCACCAAGCCCGGACGGTATTATCTCTATCTGTTCACCAGCTATCCCGACGACGCGGGCAACTCGGTCTACGCCTCTATTGACGACGGCGACCTAATCGAGTGCGCCACCGCCGATTTCGGCGTGGGACGCTGGATGAAGAATGAGAGCTGGTATTTCGATATCGGCGAGGCGGGCGATCATACCATCACCATCTACGCCAGAGAAGACGGCGTGATCCTCAATCAGATCATGCTCTCTCAGAACAAAGCAGAGGCAGTCACCAACGGCAAGGAACAGACGGTCAGCACTCGCGGCACTTACGAGACCCACGGCATCTTCAAGGAAATAGACGGAAGCGTGACTATCGATCTGTCCACCGCGCTGGAAAACGGTAAGTACGCCTATTCTACCACCGGAAAGGCAAACAACATCGCCGAGCCCTTCGTCTGGGAGCGTAGCGCAGGCTACAACGGCGTACAGGTCTATCCCGACAAGGGTGTGCAATGGGCGACCAACAACATTTCCCCGAAGCTCTCTTATCAGGTAGAGTTCACCACTCCCGGCACCTATTACGTCTCGCTGTACAGCAGCTTCAAGGATGCTGCCGCTGATTCCGTATTCATTGCGGTCAATAACGGCGCCATCGTGACCTGCATGAACAACATTGCAGTAGGTCCCGGCAAGTGGCTTGGCGACACGACCTGGAAAATCACCATCCCCTACGCAGGCGTGCACACCATCAATATCTTCCCCCGTGAAGACGGTGCGATCCTGCACACTCTGCATCTGACGCAGGCATATGAGAGCGTAGAGACTCTGATCATCGGTGACTCTTACACCGGCAAGACCTCCTGGAGATTGCTGGACGAGCAGACCGCATCCATCGGCGGCTCCAGCGTCGGCATCAGCGGAACCAAAGTGGATCTATGGCTGAGCAACGTGAATACGCTGAAGATCTACGATCCTGAGAACATCGTGATCCATATCGGTGTCAACGACATCAACGGCGGCATCAGTGGAAGTACCTGCGGCAACAACATTGTATCTTTGATCCAAAAGCTGCAAACCGCCTTCCCCGACGTCAAGATCTTCTACGTGTCCATTTGCGATAACACTGCCAATTCGGGCAAATGGTCGGAATACAAGACTTCCAATGATATTGTAAAAGCCTATGCTGACAAGACCGACGGCGTGTATTACATTGATTTCGCGTCACAGATGAAGACTGAGGGTCCCAAGATGACCGATCAGGGCTTCCGCGACGGACTCCATCTGAATGCAGAGGGATACGTTTTATTCTCCAAGGTAATCTGTGATGCTGTGAAAAAGGCTAATCAATAACCGATTTATTCTCCCTCCTGCGGTTCAAACCGCAGGAGGTTTTCTCGTGGAATATCATGGATTTCTGCCCTGTCTGTATGATTGAAACAGCGAAAACTTGGCTCTATAATAAATGTTGGGGTACCGACAGATAGAGCTCAAAAAAATAACAAAAAAAAGAGCATATCTGACAAAAATCTGATAGAATGAAGTTACCACACAAAACATTCATCGGAGGAGTCGGATATGCTCAATTCAT
>JAFTPF010000135.1 GCA_017463445.1 Clostridia bacterium | reverse complement strand
GCGTATCACCAAAGCCTTTGAGGAAGCCACCAGACTTCGTCTTCCCGTGTTCCTCTTCTGTTGCTCCGGTGGCGCGCGGATGCAGGAAGGTATCATTTCTCTGATGCAGATGGAGAAGACCGCGGCAGCCGTCAAGCAGCACTCCAAAGCAGGTCTCTTCTACTGTTCCATCCTTACCGATCCCACCATGGGCGGAGTTACTGCCAGCTTTGCCATGCTGGGTGACGTGATCCTTGCCGAACCCGGCGCACGCGTTGGATTTGCCGGTCCCCGCGTCATTCAGCAGACCATGGGTCAGACCCTGCCCGAAGGCTTCCAGACTGCGGAGTATTTGCTGGAACACGGTATGGTGGACGATATTGTGGAGCGTCGTGATCTCCGTTACCGTCTCTTCTATCTGGCAAAGGTTCACACCACCCGGATCGCAGAATTAACTGCTACCGAAGGGCGCGTTCCTTCCAATCGGGTCAGCGAGCATTTGGCGGCTGAGCAGAAGACTCCCTGGGAGAAGATCAAGCTTTGCCGTAGCCGCGACCGTGCAACTACGATGGATTACATCGATCTGCTGTTCAAGCATTTCTACGAGCTTCATGGCGACCGATACTTCGGTGACGACAACGCGATGATCGGCGGTATCGCCTACTTCGGCGCACAGCCCGTTACCGTGATCGGTGAGCTGCGGGGCGCAGATATGGCGGAGAGCGTGAAGCGCAACTTTGGTATGCCCAAGCCCGAGGGCTACCGCAAAGCCCTGCGTCTGATGAAGCAGGCAGAGAAGTTCCGCCGTCCCATCATCACCTTTATCAACACTCCCGGTGCGTTCTGCGGCGTGGACGCCGAACAGCGCGGTCAGGGCGAGGCCATTGCCCGTAGCATTATGGAAATGTCCGACCTCAAGGTGCCCGTGCTGTGCATCCTCATTGGCGAGGGTGGCAGCGGCGGCGCACTGGCCACCGCGGTCGGTAACAAGGTCTGGATGCTGGAAAACTCCACTTACGCCATCCTCTCTCCTGAGGGCTATTCCGCGATCCTGTGGAAGACCGAGGAACGTGCGGAGGAAGCGGCGCTGATCATGAAATTCACCGCGCAGGATCTGTACGAGCTGAAGGTCATCGACAAGATCGTTCCCGAGCTGGGCGGTGCCAACAAGCAGACTATCCAACGGATCACCGACTATATGAAGCAGGGCATCGAGGAGTTCCTGTCCGAGTATCGCGGTATGACCAAGGAACAAATCCGCGAAGACCGTTACAACCGATTCAGAAAATTCTGATATTTTCTAAACATCCCGCATCGGCAGATGCGGGATGTTTATTGCTAAAAAATCTCAAAAACTCGGAATTTAGTTGACGAAAATAGTCAGATGGTGTATAATGATGGCATCTTTAGCACTTGAAAGGTACCAGATCATGAAATTGACCAAGCTTATCGCACTTCTTCTTGCGATCAGTATGACTCCGGTTTTAGCGGCGTGCTCATCTGATGCGGACGAAAGCACAACCACTACTGACCAACCCGATGCTGTCACCACTACCGCACCGACGACCACAACGGCTCCCACGACCACAACGGCTCCCGACGTGCCCGTTACCGAACCCGAGACCAACGAACCTTCCGATGAGTATGAGACCATCACGATCGCAAAGGCGCTGGAGCTTTGCGGCGAGCCGGGTCACATCACCGAGGAGCGTTACTACATCCGCGCTACCGTCAAATCCATCGATAACGCACAGTACGGCGCCATGACCATCGAGGACGAGACCGGCTCCATCTATGTCTATGGCACTTACAGTTCCGACGGATCCATTGGCTACAGCGCGATGACCGAAAAGCCCTACACCGGTGACGAGGTGCTGCTGCACTGCATCCTGCAGAACTACAACGGCACAAGGGAAGTCAAGAACGCTCGCCTGATCGAATTCAAGAAGGTGGAACAGACCTTCGACGAGTCTGCATACACCGAAATGAGCGTCGCTGACGCCAGAGACGCTGAGAAGGGCACCAAGATCAAAACCGACGGTGTGGTTGCCCGTATTACTTACGCTTTCGGTATGGTTCCTAGCGGTGTAATGCTGGTAGACGAGACCGGTTCCATCTACGTTTACGATTCCGACCTTGCCCAGCGCGTACAGATCGGCAACAAGATCACCATCCTTGCCGACAAGACCTACTGGATCCTGGAGGACGAGCAGTCGAATGCCAATAAGTTCGGCTATCTTGGATGCAATCAGCTGGAGAGCGTAAAGCTGGTCTCCAACGACGAGAAGACAGACAACGCCTTTGACAAGAGCTGGATCCCCGAGTCTACCGTGAAGGACGTCATCAATACACCCGTCACCGAGGACATCACCACCTCTCTGTACAAGGTCAACGCGCTGGTGAAGAAGGTGCAGGGCACCGGCTTTATCAACTATTACATCTTCGATCTGGACGGTACTACCGGATCTTATGTTTACACCCAGTGCAGCGGCTCCGATTTTGCTTGGCTGGATGCATTTGACGGCAAGATCTGCACCGTTTACCTCACCGCTCTGAATGCGAAGTCCACGTCTTCCGAGTGCTTCTTCCGCCTGCTTCCTATCAGCGTAGAGGATAACGGATTCAAGTTTGATACCAAGGACACCGCCGAGCACGTGGTGAAGTATTACGGCATCGGTCAGTTCAACGCTTCCTACACCGGCGATCCCGCGCTGGAGATGGTAACGAGTGTTTCCTCCGAGCTGCTGGGCTTTACCAACGCCGCGCTGACCTATACCTCTTCCGACAGCTCCGTCGTTGCTTTCACTCCCGCCGACGGCAAGACCGTGTTCCACTGCAAGAAGACCGGTACTGCAGAGATCACAGTATCCTGTGCCTATGACGGTGTCACCTACAGCGAAAAGGTGACCGTGTCCGTGACCACCAACGAAAGCTACGATTACGTGGATGTGAAGACCGTCATCGACTTCGAAAAGGGAACCGAGGTCACTGTCAAAGGTATCGTTGGTCCTTCGCTGGTCAACCAGTCGGGCTTCTATCTCATTGACGAGACCGGTGTGATCGCAGTTCTTGTTGACGCATCCGTATTTGAGAACATCGCCGTAGGCAACGAGATTGTGCTGAAGGGTACCAGAAACGTCAAGTACAAGGACGGCACCAACACCTTCGGACAGACGCATATCTCGAACGTGGAGATCGTCGCCAACTATTACGGTGACCACGACTATGCTGACGCGGGCTTCATCACCGAAAAGACTCTCGCAGACTTCTACGCGCTGAACGTGACCGCCGATCACACTACCGACGTCTACGTCCTGAATGCTACCGTTGACGTAGTGGAGACGCAGTACTATACAACCATCAAGCTGGTAGATGGCTCCACTTCCGTGTCCCTCTACTGCTCCGGCGCAGGTCAGTACAGCTGGCTGAAGGCATACGCAGGACAGGAGGTCACGCTGGAACTGGCTCCCTGTAACTGGAACGGTAAGAACTACTACGCAGGCTGTGTACTGGCAGTTCACACCGCTGACGGCAAGGTGGTCAACGAGCTGAATTTCGCCAATTAAGTAATTATGCTTATCTCCCTCCGACGGATTCCGTCGGAGGGAGGTTTCACTTCGGAGATCTTCGACCGAATACAAGAATATGTCTACCGAATACGAAAAGCACTTGCAAATTTGAAAGTAAGGGTGTATAATGATTATATCCAAACCAACCGAATAACAGGAGAATAAAATGCAAGACATCATTCGGATCGATTATCTGAACAAGAGCTTCGGGGACGTAAAAGCGGTGCGAGATCTCAGCTTCCGCGTCAAAGAGGGCGAATTATTTGCCTTCCTGGGCGTTAACGGCGCGGGAAAATCGACCACCATCAACATATTGTGCGGACAACTGTCCAAGGACAGCGGCAGCGTTACGATCGACGGAATAGATCTGGATCAGAACGCGGATCAAATCAAGCGCGGGCTGGGCGTAGTCTTTCAGACTTCGGTGCTGGACTCCGCTCTCTCGGTCTACGATAATCTGGAAAGCCGCGCGGCTTTGTACGGGATCACTGGCTCAGACTTTCGCGCGCGGCTTGCCGAGCTTTCGGAGTTGCTGGAGCTGGACGAGCTTCTTAGACGCGCGGTGGGAAAACTGTCGGGCGGTCAGCGCAGACGGATAGACATCGCCCGTGCTCTGCTCCACAGACCCAAGATTCTGATCCTGGACGAACCCACCACGGGTCTTGATCCGCAAACCCGCAAAACGCTTTGGAACGTCATCTCCGAGCTTCGGAAGACCGAGAACATGACCGTGTTCCTGACCACTCACTATATGGAGGAGGCTGCAGACGCCGACTATGTGGTGATCCTGGACGGTGGCAGGATCTCGGCGGAAGGCACGCCGCTGGAGCTGAAAAACGCATATACCGGCGATTTTATTACCATTTACGGCATTGACGAAGATACGGTAAAATCCCTTGGTACCGATTACGAGCGTCTTCGTGATGCGTACCGCCTGTCGGTCCCTAATACGCGTGCGGCAACTGAGCTGATCGTACAGCATCCCGGCGTCTTCTGTGACTACGAGATCACGAAAGGGAAGATGGATGATGTGTTCCTTGCGGTGACGGGAAGAAAATTGACGGGAGGGGATGACCAATGAAGGTAGTATCGGCTTTGATCAAGCGCAATGTCAAGCTGTTTTTCAAAGACAAGGGAATGTTCTTTACCTCCCTGATCACACCCGCGATCCTGCTGGTATTGTATGCCACCTTCCTGGGCAACGTCTATCGGGACAGCTTTACCGCCAATCTGCCCGACGGTCTACAGCTGTCAGAAGGTCTGATCGACGGTCTGGTGGGCAGTCAACTGATCTCGTCTATTCTCGCAGTATCCTGCGTAACGGTGGCGTTTTGCTCCAATTTTCTGATGGTACAGGACAAGGCAAGCGGAACGATCAAAGATCTGCGGATATCACCTGTGAAGCCGTCGCTACTTTCGCTGAGCTATTACATCGCTACTCTGATTTCAACGCTGGTGATCTGCCTTGTGGCGGCTGCGCTCTGTCTGGTGTACACGGCATTGGTGGGTTGGTATATGTCGGTGACCGACGTGTTCCTCCTGCTGGTGGACATCCTCTTGCTGGTACTGTTCGGCACTGCGCTTTCCTCGATCATTAACACCTTCCTGTCTTCGCAGGGACAGATCTCCGCGGTGGGAACCATCGTCAGTGCAGGCTATGGCTTTATCTGCGGCGCGTATATGCCCATCTCCTCCTTCGGCGACGGACTGCAGAAGGTGATCTCCTTTCTGCCCGGCACCTACGGAACCTCGCTGGTGCGCAATCACTCCATGCAGGGTGTGCTTGCCGAGATGCAGGCGCAGGGCGTTCCCACAGATGTGATCAATGAACTGAAGGACGTTCTGGACTGCAATCTCTACTTCTTCGGAACGAAGGTGGAGGTTTCCGCGATGTACATTATTCTCGGCGTGACCGTGGCGGCGTTGATCGGCATATATGTACTGATGAATTCGCTGAAAAAGAAGGCGGAATGATCTATAATAGAAAAATCAGGGATGACCGATTCATTCGGTCATCCCCGATTTTCGTGATCCTATCGATTGACAGAAGCGACTACCGCAGATTTCGGAATGGGGAAGAGCGTGCCGAATTGTAAGGCAGGATCACGCCGCAGGCGATCTTTGTTCCTGCGCCTCCCGACGGCTGCGTATGCAGATCGTCCCCATTGCCGTGAACCACCACCGTTCGTCCGATCACGTCCCGCACCGTGAAACGGTCGGTGAGCACGGCAGAGTAAGCACCGTCACCCGCGCGGAGCAGCGGAGGCAGATCACCTGCGTGTCGGGGATGCTCCTCACCGTAGGGATTATAGTGCATACCCGTGTCGGGGAAGGGAGCATCGACAGATCCAAAATTGCAGGATCCGCCCTCGTGGATGTGCAGGGCAAAAAAGCCGGAGTCGTTTTCGGGAAGTCCCTGTAGATCGGTCACCACCAGCACGCTATGACCAAACTGATAAAACCGAACGGTCCCTGCCAAAGTCGGAGCATCGTCTCCTCCGCGAATGTGAGCGATCGCCGCAGGATGAAGCGGTCGTTTGTGCATATCATCACCTCAGGTGCAGTATATGCACAGGGCGGGGAAGGGTGTATCGCTCGACAGGGAGCGGATGTCGCAGTTTATCTATGTAAACAAAATGACCGGCCGAAAACTTTTTTCAAAAATTTTCAAAAAGCCCTTGACAAATTGATTATTTCGTGTATAATAATATACGTCGCTGACAAGCGACCCAATTTATGCGAGAGTGGCGGAACTGGCAGACGCGCACGTTTGAGGGGCGTGTGGTTCACACCGTACGGGTTCAAGTCCCGTTTCTCGCACCAGCGGGCGTGGCGGAATTGGCAGACGCGTAAGATTCAGGTTCTTATGGTCGCAAGACTGTGCAGGTTCAAGTCCTGTTGCCCGCACCAACGAAAAGGCACTGCGAAAGCAGTGCTTTTTTTGTTGGTCTGAGTAATAGATCGCGAAGTTTACCGAAGTTTTCACGCTGCGCTGGCGAATCTACCGAAACAAATCGAAAACTTCCGTACGTCAGCTTGCTGACGTTGGTGCGCGGTAATGCATTATTGACATATAATCCGATTTGTGATATAATTATAAAAAGGGGGTGTGAGAATGAATGATATTAATTTAAAGTTCATTGACGGAAAAAAGATTCGTCGCCAGTATTTCAATATTCCTCTGATCATCCTATATTCATTGATGATTGCTATCCCCTATGCCATTTTTACGATCTCCCTATGTATAGGTAAGTTTGATTCTGCTGAATGGCCGTCCACTCTTTGGATATCGATTGGGGTTTGTTTTTGCTTTTCGTTGCCCTTTCTTATACTTCGAATACTGAACAAATATTGTTTCGGAAGAATCATATGCGTTCTTACTCAAAAAGGAATTCACTTCCCGAAAGGAATGCTTGGCTGGGAAACAATAGAAAAAATAGAATATGCCATAGACTCAAAGCCAAGATATAAAAGCGATAGCGCAAAAGCATTCAGAGCAATTGTTTATACAAAAGGCGGAAAGCACGTTGTTTTGAACAGTTCACCTCTGTACATATTATTTCGCGCAAAGAAATACAATAAAGAGCTTGATGTAAGAATATCAGGTGCGACCTCTTTACTACCCGTTGCGCTGGTTATGGCGGCGATCATTGCTCTGTGTCCGTTTTACGTGGTGCTGTTGAGAAATTCTCCAGGGGCTTCAGGCGCTCATTTTATTGTCTTAGCCGCTATCTGGGTTGTCTTGGGAATTATCCGTCCATACGTATTGGACACTTATGCAATAAGATATCGGTTTTGGCGCAGGATTCTGCAAAAGAAATGGCTATCCTACATAATTCTTGGCTGTTATTATTCATCCTTCTTCGCTGCGCTCCTTGTTTTATCCTATTTTCCAAATTGGGTCGTGGTTTCGCTTCTGGGAGTATACCTGGGTATAGTACAACCTCCTCTACCTTCCCGATACGGCAGTAATCGATATAATCATATACTGTCCTATGAACAATTATTTGAAATTTATATCAATAAAGCGGATTTTTGGGAAGATCATTTATCAAAGAATAGGGAAACAAGGTTAGAGAAAAAGCGCAAGAAATAACATTGATCTTTTCAATCGTTTTTGTTGGTGCGGATAATTGATCGTGAAGTTCACAGAAGTTTTCACACCGCACAAGGGATTTTGTGTCATGCAAACCGAAAACTTCTGTCGTCAGCGAATGAAGTGAGCGTCGATGGGGCTGAGTTCAAGTCCTTTTGCGCGAATCAACACAAAAACCACTGCTTTTGCAGTGGTTTTTGTAATATACTCCTCACAGATCCAGTATTGCACTGGCCAGCGCGAAGTAGATCAGCAGAGACACCGCATCCAGGATGGTCGTAATAAACGGAGCCGCCATCACGGCAGGGTCCAGCTTGATCTTCTTTGCTAGGATGGGCAGGGTACAGCCTACCAGCTTCGCGGTGATGACCGTCAGCGCAAGAGTGCCGCAAACCACTGCGTTTACCCACAGGGTCAGACCCTCCGTCTTCAGGATCAGAATATCAAACAGCCAGATCTTGATGAAGTTGGCAACCGCTAGCGTGACGGCGCAGAGTACGCCCACGCGAATCTCTTTCCAAATCACGCGGAAGATGTCGGAAAACTCCACTTCGCCCATGGACAGACCGCGAATGACGGTGGTGCTGGCCTGAGAACCGGTGTTACCGCCGGTAGACATCAGCATGGGAATGAAGGCGGTCAACGCTACCTGGGCTGCCAGCGCGTCCTCAAAGCCGGTAATGATCATGCCCGTGAAGGTGGCGGACAACATCATTAACAGCAACCACGGAATACGGTTTCGCCAGATTTCGAAAATGCCGGTCTTTAGATAAGGCTTGTCGGAAGGCGTGATCGCCGCCATCACCTGTGCGTCCTCGTCGCTCTCTTCCACGATGACGTCGATTGCGTCGTCGTAGGTGACGATGCCTACCAGACGATCCTCGTTGTCTACCACTGGAAGTGCCATCAGACCGTATTCACGGAAAATGTTGGCGACCTCCTCCCGGTCGTCCAGCGTGTGAGCGTGGATGATGTTCTCCTCCATAATGTCGCCGATGGAGGCATTTTCTTCGGAAAGGAGCATATCCTTGACCGTGACCACACCGATCAGGTGGCGGTTTAGATCGGTGACGTAGCAGGTGTAGATCGTCTCCTTGTCAACACCGGTCTTTTTGATCACGTTCAGCGCCTGACGGATGGTCATTGTAGGCTTTAAGTGAACGAACTCCACTGTCATGATGGATCCTGCGCTGTCATCGGGATAGTTCAGGATGTCATTGATGGATTTGCGGGTCTCTGCGTCGGTGCTGGCAAGGATACGCTTGACCACGTTGGCTGGCATTTCTTCGATAATGTCGACCGTATCGTCCACGAACAGCTCGTTGAAGACGGCGTGAAGCTCGGTGTCATTGAAGCCCTTGATCAGCAGCATCTGCTGATCGGAATCCATCTCGACGAATACCTCGGCGGCAAGCTCCTTAGGCAATAATCGGAAGACCAACAAAAGTTTTTCGGGGGGGATCTCGGTGAGAAGATAAGCGATGTCGATGGCGTTTTGGGAGAGAAGTAAAGTCCGTATCTGAGAGTATTTTTTCTCGGTCAGAAGCTCGGTCAGCAGTTCCAGGTCTTCCATATCGTTCCTGCCTTTCTTGCCCGCAAAAGTAATTTTGACAGACAGTAATTTCGATACACCTTAGCATACCACAAAAGTGTGAACAAAGCATATACTAATAATGAACAAACAATGAATCAAATGGCAGAAAAATTGAAAAGTTTGCGGAAAATGCTTGACAAAGCGAGAAATAATTTATATAATAAACTGATATAAACAAATGGATAAAAGAAAAGGACTCAACAGAAGGAGCCGTAAAAATGATTACAGAACAAAACAGACCGTTGAAGGTCGTTAAATTCGGAGGCAGCTCGCTGGCAGACGCTGCCCAGTTTCGGAAGGTGGCAGCTATCGTCCGCGAAGAGGAGAGCCGCCGCTATGTGGTCCCCTCCGCTCCCGGCAAGCGGTTTTCGGGCGATACCAAGGTCACAGACCTGCTCTATGCCTGTCATGCGAAAGCAGCGAAGGGGGAGGATTTTGAAGCGCAATTTACCGAGATCCGCTCCCGCTACGACGCGATCATCAATGAACTATCTATCGATATTTCGTTGGATGCCGATTTCGAGCGGATCCACCGTGCGTTTCTGAACGGTGCGGGCTCCGACTATGCCGCCAGCCGCGGTGAATATCTCTGCGGAAAGGTGTTATCCGTCTATCTTGGCTATGATTTTATCGACGCCGAGGACGTGATCTTCTTCACCGAAAACGGTCAGTTGGACAACGAAAAGACCAATCGTGTGCTGTCAGAGACCCTTACTCGTCACGAGCGTGCGGTGATCCCCGGCTTTTACGGCGCGGCAGTCAACGGAAAGGTCAAGACCTTCTCCCGCGGCGGCAGTGACATTACCGGTTCGGTAGTGGCAAGAGCTGCCGAAGCTGATATTTACGAAAACTGGACCGATGTATCGGGCTTTCTGATGGCAGATCCCCGCATCGTCGAGGGCGCGCGGAGCATTGATTTCATCACCTACACCGAGCTGCGCGAGCTTTCCTATATGGGTGCCACCGTCCTTCACGAGGACGCTATCTTCCCCGTGCGGGAAGTGGGCATTCCCATCAACATCCGCAATACCAACCGTCCCGCCGACCGCGGTACTATGATCGTGCTGGAGGCTGCGGAGCAGCACAACGGCGAGCACGGCATCACCGGAATTGCAGGCAAGAAGGGCTTTTCGGTCATCGATGTCCATAAGGACATGATGAACGCGGAGGTCGGCTTCGGCAGACGGGTGCTGGGCGTGCTGGAACGCTTTGGTGTCCCCTTTGAGCATCTGCCTTCGGGTATTGACTCTATGGGCGTGGTGGTTCATACAGCCTACATTGCCAATTGCCGAGAGGAACTCAAGCGGGAGATCTGCAAAGAGGTCGATCCCGACAGCGTATCTATCACCGACGGCCTCGCGCTGATCGCCGTAGTCGGTAGACAGATGATCAATAACGTAGGTACTGCCGCAAGAGTCTTCCTGTCCATTGCCAACGCTAAGATCAACATCCGTCTCATCGACCAGGGGCTTTCCGAAAATAACATTATTCTGGGCGTTGCGGAAGAGGATTTTGAAGTCTCCATCCGCCGCATCTACAACGAGTTTACCGTTCGATGAGAACCGATCTGTGGACCTATCTGCAGTCGTCAGGACTGCCCATCGTCCTTTACGGTATGGGAAACGGCGCCGATAAGCTGATCGCACAGCTGTCCGCCCGCGGGCTGGAGGTGGCTGACTTCTTCGCCTCCGACGGATTCGTCCGTGGACACAGCTTCCACGGCAAAAAAGTGCTCACATTCGATGAAATCCTCGCCAAATACGAGGATTTCATCGTTTTACTGAGCTTCGGCTCCAGCCTGCCCGCGATGCTGGAACGATTTGAGGAGCTATCCCTCCGTTGCCGCTTCTTCGTTCCCGAGCTGCCCATCGCGGGGGAAACTCTCTTTACCGCTGAATACTACGAAAGCGTCCGGGACAAGCTGGATGCGGTTCGCGCGCTCCTTGCCGACGAGCGGTCGCGGGAGGTTTTCGACGGGATCATCGAATACCGTCTGACGGGAAAGATCGACCAGCTTCTCTCCACCTGCGACGACAGGGAAGAGGTCTTCAGCATCCTGCGTCCCGCACGATACACCCACTATCTGGATCTCGGTGCCTACAACGGCGACACGATCCGTGAGCTCTTGACCTATCAACCCGAGCTTCGCAAAGTGTGGGCACTGGAGCCCGACCGCCGCTCCTTCCGCAAGCTGATGGAATCGGCAAATCGGGACGGATTCGCTCCCATCCTTACTGCCGAGCAGGCAGGCGCATGGGAGTGCGACGGTACCCTCTACATCAGCGACGAAGGAAGCCGCAATTCTCACCTTTCTACGATTCCCGGCGGAAAGTCTAAGCCGGTGGCAGTCCGCTCTCCCGACTCCTTTCTCGAAGAAGAGCGGGTGGACTATATCAAATACGACGTAGAAGGCGTCGAATGGGAAGCACTCCGCGGATCTGCCGCCACGATCGCAAAATGGAAGCCCGATCTGGCTGTCTCTCTCTATCACCGTGCCGAGGATCTGTGGCGCCTGCCCCTCCTCATCCACGAAATGGATCCCGGCTATCGCCTCTATCTGCGCAGACCGCCCTATATTCCGCCATGGGATCTCTGCCTGTATGCCGTCACGGCAAACTGATGCCGAATCGTTCCAACCACCGACCCAAATGTCGGTGGTTTTGCGGTAATGGTAATTTTCTAGCAAAAACAGCAATAAATGCAACTGATTTGCCCCAATTTGCAATTGCAAGTGACGGCGATTTGTGATACAATATAAACATAGACGATAATCAGGAAGGAAACTCTGATATGGAATATTATCTTGCCATAGACATTGGTGCTTCTTCCGGTCGCCATATCCTGGGCTGGCTGGAGGACGGACGTCTTTGTACCTGTGAGATCTACCGTTTTCCAAACGGTGCCACGACTAGTGAGAGCGGTGAGCTTTGCTGGGATGTGAACGCCCTGTGGAGCCACATCAAGGCAGGCATTCGCAAAGCGGCAGACGAAGGCAAAGCACCCGCGTATATCGGCATCGACACCTGGGGTGTGGACTTCGTCCTGCTGGATGCCGACGGAGAGCGGATCGGCGAGGCTGTCTCCTACCGCTCTCACCGTACCGACGGGATGGATGCAGTTTTGGAAAGGACGCTCACCACTCATCAGCTCTACGCTCGCACCGGTATCCAGAAGCAGCAGTTTAACACGATCTATCAGCTTCTTGCCCTGCAAGAGCAGCATCCCGACCAGCTTGGTGTCGCCTCGACGATGCTCTTCATTCCCGACTATTTCCACTATCTCCTCACCGGAGTGTCTGCAAGCGAGTACACCATCGCCACCACATCGGGTCTGGTTACTCCCGCAACGGGTGGCTGGGACCTCCAGCTGATCGATCGCCTTGGACTCCCTGTGGAGATTTTCCAGCCTATCCTGCCCGCAGGCAGCGTCCTCGGTCCCGTCCGTGCTGACGTTGCAGAGGAGATCGGATGTCAGCCGCTGGTGGTGCTTCCTGCCACCCACGATACCGGCTCTGCTGTGCTGGCGCTTCCCACCGACAGGGAAGGGGCGCTCTACCTTTCCTCGGGCACCTGGTCTCTGATGGGAGTAGAGCGTGCGGAAGCCGACCTTTCCCGAGCAGCTGAGTATTACAACTTCACTAATGAAGGCGGCTACGGCGGCAGATACCGCTTCCTGCGCAATATCATGGGACTTTGGATGATCCAGTCCCTGCGCAAAGAGTGCGGCTACACCTTCGACCAGATCATGGAAGCCGCTACCGCGCATCTTTCCACCGACCTGCGCGTAGACGTCAACAACGCAGCATTCCTCTCTCCCGATTCCATGACAGAAGCTCTGAAACGTGAACTGGACCGTCCGAATCTGACTCTCGGCGAGCTGTTCGCAGTGGTCTATCTCTCCCTCGCCGATTGCTACGCCGCCACTGTCAAGCAGATCGAGGAGATCGCGGGTACGCCCGTGAGTGCCATCCATATCATCGGCGGCGGTAGTAAAGACAGCCTTTTGAATCGCCTCACCGCCGACGCGTCGGGTAAAACCGTTATCGCAGGTCCTACTGAAGCCACCGCTATCGGCAATCTGCTCTGTCAATTGCTGGGCACGGGAGGGCTTTCCACCGTAGAAGAAGCCCGCCGATTGCTGGCGGCATCCATCAAGACCGAAATTACACAGCCCCAATCCGTCTGATAAGGAGAATAGAATGAAATCATATTACGAATACGCAAAAGAAGCCTACGCCGCAAACGGTGTAGACTGTGAAAAAGCCATTGAGACGCTGGAAAGCCTCACCATCTCGGTCCACTGTTGGCAGGGGGACGATGTGGGCGGTTTCGACACCAAGGATGCCCTGTCCGGCGGTATCCAAGCCACCGGTAATTACCCCGGCAAAGCCCGAACTCCCGACGAACTGATGGCAGACTTTGACAAAGTCCTCGCCCTCACCGGCGGCAAGAAGAAGCTGAACCTCCACGCTTCCTACGCAATCTTTGAGAAGGGCGAGGATGCCGACCGCGATGCGCTGGAGCCGAAGCATTTTGCCAAGTGGGTGGAGTTTGCAAAGGCGCGCGGATTAGGTCTGGACTTTAATCCCACCTACTTCTCCCACCCTAAAGCAGCAGGGCTGACCCTTTCCTCTCCCAACGAGGAGATCCGACAGTTCTGGGTGCGCCACACCATCGCCTGCCTGCGGATCGCCGAGTATTTTGCAGATGAGACCGGCACGCCCTGTGTGATGAACATCTGGATCCCCGACGGCTACAAGGACATCCCCGCCGACCGCACCTCTCCCCGCGCCCGCTTTGCCAAGTCTCTGGACGAGGCGCTGGCCTGCGGCTACGACAAGTCTAAGGTCTTCGTGACGCTGGAATCCAAGGTCTTCGGCATCGGGCTGGAGAGCTACACCGTAGGCTCCGCCGAGTTCTGCCAGAACTACGCCGCCACCCGCCACATCATGCCTCTGATGGATAACGGGCACTATCATCCCACCGAGATGGTGTCGGATAAGATCTCGTCTCTGCTCCTGTTCCATCCCAAGCTGGCACTTCACATCACCCGGCCCGTTCGCTGGGACAGCGACCATGTGGTGAGATTTGACGACGAGACCCGCGAGATCGCCAAGGAGATCGTAGCATCGGGCAGACTGGACGATATCGTCATCGCCCTTGACTACTTCGACGCTTCCATCAACCGCGTTGCCGCATGGGTTATGGGAATCCGCAGCACCCAGAAGGCACTGCTGGAAGCCCTTCTGACCCCCCACGCTGAGCTTTCTGCTCTCCAGCAGGAGGAAGACTACACCCGTCTCTTCATGCGTCAGGAGGCACTGAAAATGCTTCCTCTGGGCGCGGTATGGGAAGAATTCTGCCGCCGTGCCGGTCTGCCCGCAGGCGAGGGCTGGTACGATGAAGTGATGGCATACGAAGCCGAAGTTTTGAAAGAAAGAAGTTAAAGATATGGAACTTACCGAATTTACATTTGTCAAAGAATTTATCGCCTTTGCCGAGGCAGGCTGGCAGAAGGGTTGGCACGAGCGTAACGGCGGCAATCTCAGCTACCGCGTTCCCGATACCGATATTGAGGCGTGCCGTGATCTGCTGGACTTCACCCGTCCCTTTGCGCCTATCGGCACCGCAGTTCCTGCGCTGGGCGGACAGTTTTTCCTGGTCACCGGTTCGGGCAAGTACATGAGCAACGTGCAGAAAGACCCCGCCGACACCTGCGCCCTGATCCAGCTGGATGAAGCAGGGGAGAACTACCGCATCGTCTGGGGTCTTGCAAACGGCGGCAGACCCACCAGCGAGCTGCCAACTCATCTGATGAACCACGAGGTGAAGATGCTTGCCACCGACGGTGCCCATCGGGTGATCTACCATTGCCATCCCGCCAATCTGATCGCTCTCACCTTCATCCTGCCGCTGGAGGACGAATATTTCTCCCGCGAGCTGTGGGAGATGATGACCGAGTGTCCCATCATTTTCCCCGCCGGCATCGGTGTGATCCCGTGGATGGTGCCCGGCGGACGGGAGATCGCCGTGGTCACCGCCGAGAAGATGAAGACCTACGACGCCGCAGTTTGGGCGCATCATGGACTCTTCTGCTCGGGCGCTGATTTCGACGCTACCTTCGGTCTGGCGCACACCATCGAAAAGTCCGCCGAGATCTACATCAAGGTCCACTCGGTAGTGGAGAAGAAGCGTCAGACCATTACCAAGGACGACTTCATTCAGCTGGCGAAGGATTTTGGCGTTACGCTGACAGAGGAATTTTTGAAATAGGTTTTTGTAGGGGAACTTCTTGAAAGAAGTTCCCCTACACTCCTTCAAGAACTTTCATAAATGTCGGGTAAATATTTGCCTGAGCTGACCGTGGTCAGTCAATGCGGCAGTGCCGTAGAATAAATCATCTAATTCACAATTCAGAAAAATTGCCCGCGCAGTATTGCGCGGGCTTTTGAATGTTTTTGGGAGGGTTGGAGGGCTTTTTACAAAAAGCCCTCCAATATTTGTATTTGATTCAATTATTCCTCGGCACCGCTCTGATACTTCTGGATCTGTGCCTCCTGCACGTTCTGAGGAGCTTGCTCGTAACGAACGAATTCGTAGGAGTAAGTGCCTGCAGATGCAGTCAGGGAGTTCAGAGTAGCAGAGTAGCCATAAAGTGCGGACATAGGAATCTCGGCGTCGATCTGCTGACGGCCGCCACCTGCGGAGTCCAGACCCAGCACTCTTGCGCGGCGCTTGTTCAGATCGCCGATCACGTTACCGGTATTGTTCTCGGGAACGATGATGGTAAGCGTTGCGATGGGTTCCAGCAGAACGGGTTTGGCGTCCAGCATACCCTTCTTAAATGCCTGAGAAGACGCGATCTTGAACGCCGCCTCGGAGGAGTCAACGGGGTGGTAGGAGCCGTCGTACAGAACTGCCTTCACGCCCACAACGGGATAACCTGCCAAAGGCCCCGCGCCTACAGATTCCTCAATGCCCTTTTCGATAGCGGGGAAGTAGTTCTTGGGCACGGTGCCGCCCACGACCTCTTCTTCGAATACGAAGGGAGATTCCAGATCGCCGGAGGGGGAGAAGCGCATCTTAACGTGACCGTACTGACCGTGACCGCCCGACTGTTTCTTGTACTTGAACTCGGTGTCGGTCTTGCCCAAAATAGTCTCGCGGTAAGCGGTCTTGGGCTCGGAATACTGGATCTCGATCTTATACTTGGAGAGCAGCTTGGATGCAACGATGGCAAGATGCTGTTCGCTGATACCGTAGAGCAGGGTCTGACGGTTCTGTGCGTCGTTGACCAAGCGGATGGTGGGATCTTCCTCAGCCATTCTCTGGATTGCCTGTACAGCCTTGTCTGCCTCGTTCTTGTTGGGAACGGTGTAACGGGTGAAGGCGTAGGGCTTGGCGATGGCGGTCTTACCGTAAACTACGGGAGTCGCGCGGGTGGACAGAGTATCGCCGGAGGAAACGGAGGATAGCTTGCTGAGCACGCCGATATCGCCGGCGTGGAGCTCATCTACCTCGGTGGTCTTGTTACCGCAGATGGTGTAGAGCTTGCTTGCCTTTTCGTCGGCATCCTTCATTGCGTTGTAGAGGACGTCGCCTGCCTTCAGTACGCCGGAAGTGACCTTGATCATGGAGAACTTACCGATGTAGGGATCGGCGATGGTCTTGAAGACGTATGCAGACTTTGGCATCGAGAAGTCGAAATTACCCTCGAAGATGGCGTTGGTCTTCTGATTGATACCTGCGCAGGTGCGCTCATTGGGAGCAGGGAAGAAGAGGACGATGTCGTTAAGCAGGTTATGGATGTTCTTGTATTCGGGAGCGGAACCCATCGAAACGGGAACGATTTTCAGCGAACGCACGTTAGTACGCATTGCGGCGGACAGCTCTGCGTCGGTGAAGGTATCGCCTTCGAAGTAGCGCTCCATGTAATCCTCGGATGTTTCGGCGACCGCTTCCATAAATGCTTCGCGGTAAATCTCCAGGTTTTCCATGCTGTAATCGGGGATGTCGCACTCTACGTGCTTGCCGAATTCGGAGAAGCGGCGGCCGCCCATACGGCGAACGTTGATGTAACCCACGAATTTGCCGCCTTCACGCATAGGCTGATAGAAGGGGGCGATCTTTTTGCCGTACAGTTCTTCCAGATCCAAAACGATCTGACGGAAGGATGCGTTGTCGTCGTCCATATTGGAGACGAAGATCATACGGGGCAGATTATATTTGTCGCACAGCTCCCATGCTGTCTTGGTGCCGTTCTGCACGCCGTCCTTGCCGGACACAACGATGATCGCGGCATCGGCTGCGGAAACTGCCTCCTGTGTCTCGCCGATGAAATCGGGATAGCCGGGAGCATCGATAATATTGATCTTGACATCATTCCAAACCACGGGGATCACGGAGGCGGAAATAGAGAACTGGTTCTTGATCTCTTCCTTGTCACAGTCACTGATAGTATTTCCTGCGCTGACGTTGCCGATCTTATCGATCAGTCCTGCGCCATATGCCATAGCCTCGGCGAGAGTGGTTTTGCCGCTGCCGGTGTGACCCAGCAGCACGACGTTACGAATGTTGTCTGTGATAAAAGCTTTCATGGGAATCATTTCCTTCCATAATGGGATTTGTTTGGATTTTACGCATCAAACCGTGTCGTAGAAATCCCGATGCATCTATTATACAAAAAGATTTCAAAAAATGCAATAGGTTTTTGTTTGATTTTTGTACTTTTTTTACAATTTTTTTTACGAAAGCGTTTTGTTTTTCAATTTCAATGGATGGTATATATGAATTGCACATTTTTTGTGTGTATAAATTGTGCAAAATAACGAATAATAAGAAGTGCAAAAAAATAGAATTATGACGGAGAAAGTCAAAATCACTATTGACTTTTTTCAAAATGCAGTTTATAATAGTTCATATAAAAGGGAGTAGTTTGCAAAAAGAACGCTTTTTGCGGGTGATTCGTCAGTACGGCATAATGCCCGGATCATTCAGACCAAACGGTTGTAACAAGACTTTTATCACGAAACCCCGCGAGGGGCTGTGATAAAAGTCTTTTTATTTTTGCTTATTTTTGCACTGCTCCGAAAATGAAAGGAATTGTAAAAATGGAAGCACTTTACGAAAATCTGCTGAACATTGAGTGGCAGCAGGTTGTGATGTGGGTGATCGGCGGTCTGCTGATTTTCCTAGCCATCAAGAAAAACATGGAGCCTACGCTGCTGCTGCCTATGGGCTTTGGCGCGATTCTGGTCAATCTGCCTCTGTCCGGCGTGGTGGATCGCTATTTTCTCAACGGAGATCCTATCAGCGTAGAGGAAGGCAAAGCACTGCTGGAAGCCGGTGCGGAAGGCATTAAATATGAGCCGGGTATCATTGAAGAACTCTTCAATATGGGCATTGCCAACGAGCTGTTCCCCCTGCTCTTGTTCATCGGCATCGGTGCTATGATCGACTTCGGTCCTCTGCTGACCAATCCTAAGCTTTTGATCTTTGGTGCGGCGGCACAGTTCGGTATCTTCTTCACCCTCAGCATGGCGTCCCTCTTCGGCTTTGCAGAAAACGACGCGGCATCTATCGCGATCATCGGTGCGGCAGACGGTCCCACTTCCATTTTCGTTGCCAATACGCTGAACAGCCAATATCTGGGTGCTATCATGGTAGCGGCGTACTCATATATGGCGCTGGTGCCCATCGTACAACCTCCTGTCATCAAGCTGCTGACCACCAAGAAAGAGCGTATGATCCGTATGCCCTACGAGCAGAAGAGCGTATCCAAGCTGACCCGTATTCTGTTCCCCATTCTGATCACCGTCATTACCGGTCTCTTTGCGCCCAAATCGGTTGCTCTCATCGGCTTCTTGATGTTTGGTAACCTGATTCGTGAATGCGGCGTTCTGGACAATCTGTCTGAAACTGCGCAGAAGGTACTGGCAAATCTGATCACCATCTTCCTTGGCATTACCGTTGCTTGCCAGATGCAGGCACATCAGTTCCTAACGCTGAAGACTCTGCTGATCCTGGGTCTGGGTCTTATCGCTTTCATCGTAGACACCGCAGGCGGCGTTCTCTTCGCAAAGCTGCTTAACCTCTTCTCTAAGAAGAAGATCAACCCTATGATCGGTGCCGCAGGCATCTCCGCATTTCCCATGTCCGCCCGCGTGGTACACAAAATGGGACTTGCAGAGGACAATCAGAACTTCCTGCTGATGCACTCCATCGGCGTCAACGTATCCGGACAGATCGCGTCGGTTATTGCCGGCGGTCTGATCCTCAGCTTCTTTGCGTAAAGAAAGGAGATCACGAATATGAATCCTGTACTTGCTGATATGGCATTCAAGATCGATACCGAAGCTTTTCTGGACTCCTTGCCCACCATGGGGTTGGGAATGCTGGGTATCTTCATTGTCACCGGCATCATCGTCCTTACCATCGGTGCCCTCAACTTCCTTACCAAGCCTCGCAAAAAAGATAACTGATCCAATACCGAAGAGACGCGTGTCTCTTCGGTATTTTTTACCAATTGAGAAAAACTATTGACAAATACCCCCATAGGGTATATAATAGAAATACCCCCAAGGGGTATACTGTTCATAGGAGTACGATATGGAAGAAATGACCTGTTGCCACTCTCGTAAAACCAAAGAACGCAGTGAAGAAGAGCTTCGCTCTCTCCAAAACCGACTTTCCCGTATCGAGGGACAGATCCGCGGCATCCGCAAAATGGTGGAGAAGGACGCATACTGCACTGACATCCTCACCCAAGTCGCCGCCGTCAATGCCGCCCTCAACGCCTTCTCCCGTGAACTGCTGGCAAATCACATCAAGACCTGCGTTGCCGACGACATCAAGGCAGGGAAGGACGAGACGGTGGACGAGCTGGTGGCGACCCTGCAAAAACTGATGAAATAAGGTGAATTTATGAAACAATACAACGTAACCGGCATGAGCTGTGCCGCCTGCTCCGCCCGTGTGGAGAGGGCAGTGACTGCCGTAGAAGGTGTCACCGCCTGCTCGGTGAATCTCCTCACCGCCTCCATGGGCGTGGAGGGAAGTGCTGAACCCGATGCCGTTATCGCCGCCGTGGAGGCGGCTGGCTACGGAGCGTCGGTGAAGGGAACTGCATCCGAAGCCGCTCCCGCCGAAAGCGATAGTCTCAAGGATCGGGAATCGCCCATCCTTCTGCGCCGACTGATCGCCTCGCTGATTCTGTTGATCCCGCTGATGTATCTCTCTATGGGTCACACCATGTGGGGCTGGCCTGTTCCCGACTTTCTTGCCCACGATCCGGTCGCCATCGGCATAGCCCAGCTTTTGCTGACTGCTGCCGTGATGGTCATCAATCAGAAATTCTTCGTCAGCGGCATCAAGGGCGTCCTCCACTGTGCGCCTAATATGGACACTCTGGTCGCCCTCGGCGCAAGTGCGTCCTTCGGTTACTCGGTGTGGGCGCTGTTTGCTATGTCTGCACAGCAGGCGGCAGGCAATATGGAAGCCGCCCATCACTATCTCCACGAATTCTACTTCGAATCCGCCGCTATGATCCTAGCTCTCATCACGCTGGGCAAGCTGCTGGAAGCCCGTTCCAAGGGAAAGACTACCGATGCCCTCAAAGGGCTGATGAAGATGGCGCCTCAGACCGCCGCTCTTCTGCGGGGCGGCAAAGAAGTCACCGTTCCCATCGCCGAAGTGAAGGTCGGAGATCTGTTTACCGTCCGTCCGGGCGAAGCAATCCCCGTGGACGGGGTGATCGAGGATGGCACCTCTGCGGTGAATGAAGCCGCTCTGACGGGCGAATCTATCCCGCAGGACAAGTCCCCGGGAGACCGCGTTTCGGCGGCTACGGTCAACCAATCGGGCTTTCTGACCTGCCGCGCAACGCGAGTGGGTGAGGACACCACCCTTTCGCAGATCATTCGTATGGTCAGCGATGCTGCCGCCACTAAAGCGCCTATCGCAAAAGTTGCCGATAAAGTCTCGGGCATTTTCGTTCCCGTCGTCATTGCCATCGCCGCCGTTGCCACCGCCGTCTGGCTGATCGCAGGCGAGACGGTAGGCTATGCACTGGCGAGAGGTATTTCAGTGCTGGTTATCAGTTGTCCCTGTGCGCTGGGACTTGCCACTCCCGTCGCCATTATGGTCGGTAGCGGACAGGGCGCGCGCGGTGGCATCCTCTTCAAGACCGCCGCCGCACTGGAGGAGACGGGCAGAGTGACCACCGTTGTGCTGGACAAGACCGGTACTATTACCGAGGGCGCACCCGCCGTTACCGATATCATTGCCGCAGACGGCGTCAGCGAGACCGAACTCCTCACCCTCGCCGCATCGCTGGAAAAAAAGAGCGAGCATCCCCTCGCCCGTGCCATTCTGGTCAAAGCAGAAGGGCTCACCCTTGCTACCGTCACCGACTTTGAAGCCCTCCCCGGCAACGGGCTGTCCGCTAAACTGGATGGCGTGCCGCTTGTCGGCGGCTCGTATCGCTATATGAACGAGCAGATCGCGCTTCCTACGGGAACCGAAGCCGCCGCTTTGGCACTTTCGGAGGCAGGGAAGACCCCGCTGCTTTTCGCCCACGGCGATCGCTTCCTGGGCGTGATCGCCGTCGCCGACCGCATCAAGGAGGATTCTCCCGAGGCGATCCGACAGCTTCAAAATATGGGTATGCGTGTGGTGATGCTCACCGGCGACAATCGCCGTACAGCCGATGCCATCGGCAAGGCGGCAGGCGTGGATGAGGTCATTGCAGAGGTCCTGCCCGACGGCAAGGAGGAGGTCATCCGCACCCTGCAGAAGAACGGCAAGGTCGCCATGGTGGGCGACGGCATCAACGACGCCCCCGCTCTTACTCGCGCCGACATCGGCATCGCCATCGGCGCAGGCTCGGACATCGCTATCGATGCCGCAGACGTGGTGCTCATACACAGCCGCCTCACCGACGTGCCCGCCGCGATTCGACTCAGCCGTGCCACTCTGCGGAATATCCACCAGAACCTCTTCTGGGCGTTCTGCTATAACGTCATCGGCATTCCGTTGGCGGCAGGCGTGTGGATCCCGCTGTTTGGCTGGGAGCTTTCCCCGATGTTTGGGGCGGCTGCCATGAGTCTGTCCAGTTTCTCGGTGGTCACCAACGCCCTGCGGCTGAATTTCGTAAATATCCGCTCCACGCGGCATGATCATAAACGCAAAAACAAAATGAAAAAGGAGAATAAAGCTATGGAAAAGACTATGAAGATCGAAGGAATGATGTGTCCCCACTGCGAGGCGCGCGTCAAGAAGGTACTGGAAGGCATCGACGGTGTCGCCTCTGCCGAGGTCAGCCACAAGAAGGGAACCGCCGTGGTGACACTTGCCAAAGCAGTCGACGACGGCGTGCTGAAGAAGGCAGTCGAAGACGCGGGATATGATGTGAAGTGAGAAAAATCACTCTACGAGTTTATCGTAGAGTGATTTTTCTTTGTAGGATAATGGGGGGACTTCTATCCCGAGTAATCATATATGTAGTTGTCTAACCATGGTATATATGCCATTGAATCCTCTAACGTCATATAATTGCTTGTTTTACTTACAAGCTGAGCGATGGATATTGCTATATAATCTTCCGGAAAATCAGGAGGAAAGTAAGCAATCAAGCCTTGTCGGGTTTGGTCATACGCGATCCATCCGCCCTCTGTTACCGCAGAGTAATATGTGCTGGTTGTATCATTGCCGTAATTGTAATTGGATACGATTTGATTAGCTTGATTATTTGTTTTAAAGTCAGAAGACAGTATATGATCGTATGATAGATTGATGATGTAAAATGTATATCCATCTTTGTTATGCACGCCTGCAGGAGGTTCAGATTGCTTGCTGCATCCAATTAGCATTATCATCGTGATGACAAATAGGATTAGTTTTTTTATATTAACTTTCATTTTGGTAGTTCCTTGTTTTAATTATAAAACATATATTCGCGGTTTTTATAGTATATGTAATTCACTACGGTCATAACGATGCTGCCAATCAAAGAAATGACAAACGTGCTCGAAATTGCTTTGGTACCAATGATGGCAGATACAACATTGTCTGCGATTGCGTTTCCGTAAGCGACCATTAACAGCTTAAGAGCGTTTTCTTTGTAATTTGCCAAGGCATTGCGAGCGATAGCAAACATAATACCGGTGGCAATAAAGGCAATGCCCATTGCTATGTCTATCCCCCGCAAGCCTTCATAGTATTCATACACTCTGCTTCTGTAGCTGAATAATTCGCCGGTGTAGGGATTGACGGTCATGTACTGCCCGCCGACCAAATATACAATTCCGCCGATAATATTTCCGATTCCTCCTACCCATAACGAAAAATAGATCAAGAACTTATGCCATCCCATTGAATGGGAAGTAATGGTACGAGGACGAATGTTGGTATCACCGGGAGTGTTAGACGAAGCGATTGGCTTTACTACCGATTGTTCGTAATATGCACGGTATTGTGCGCCTGCTTCGGAGATGGAGTGATGATTGATATCAGTGTTAGAGGGCGATTGGTGCGGTTTATGAAATGATATCAAAAATTGATGATCGCACATTGGACAAATAAATTTATGATTAGGCGCGTCCTCAGGGCGATACGAAACTGTTTCTCCACAGTTTGGGCAGATATAATCACGATACTCATCTGTATCAGACTGTGGAGTGCTCGCAAAAAATTCTTTGGGGGCAACTTTGTTAGCCGACGAGTTGGGATCTTGAGGTTGAATATTGCTGTTTACCGTTGTAGTGGGGGCGGGGGGTTGGACTTTAGTTCCACAGATGGAGCAAAATTCCGCTTCATTGACAAGCTTTGCTCCGCATTTGTGACAAAACATATTTTTTCTCCTTGTACGTTTGAATTAGAAAATAGCATTCTATTTTATCCTTTCAATAAGTCGTAAAAAATGTCAAAACCTTGCAGTATTTTGCAAGATTTTATCAAAAATTTCATAATCGCATTTTCAACTCAAAACTATTTGCAAATGCCAACGACTTCTGCTATAATAGAAAAAAACGCAAGGAGCATTACCATGCTGTTTACCAATACCGCCCGTCACAACTTCGCCAAGGACCCCGCTGTAGTCAAATTCAACGGAACTTATTTCCTCTACTATACCATCCTCTAGACCCGTGAACCGCTCCATATCGGCGTCGGTATCGCCACCTCTCCCGACATGGAAAACTGGACCGATATCGGCGAGGTGCCGCAGGAATTTCCCTACGAGCAGAAGGGAATCGGTGCCCCTGCTGCCATCCTGCTGGACGGCAAGGTTCACCTCTTCTACCAAACCTACGGCGGTTGGCGCACCGACGCCATCTGTCACGCCGTTTCCAAGGATGGAGTGCACTTTGTCAAGCACCCGGACAATCCCATCCTGCGTCCTAACGCCAATTGGTGCTGCGGCAGAGCCATCGACGCCGATGTTTGCCTGTTCAACGGTAGGCTATACCTTTACTACGCCACCCGCGATCACGAGATGAAGATCCAAAAGATCGGCGGCGCGTATACCGATCCCGATTCCGACTTTGCGCCCGACAAGTGGACCCACATTGCCGATCAAGCGCTTCTTTCTCCCGAATACAAGTGGGAAGGGGAGTGCATCGAGGCTCCCGCTACCATCGTAAACGACGGCAAGATGTTCCTCTTCTACGGCGGCGCATACAACTGCTGTCCTCAGCAGATCGGCTATGCAGTTTCCACAGACGGCGCATTCTTCAAAAAAGCGTCTGCCGAGCCCTTTATCCCCTGCGGTGCTCCCGGATCGTGGAATGCCTGTGAGTCGGGACATCCATATGCTTTTCGGGACGAGGACGGCAGAGCGTACCTATTCTACCAAGGAACGAGTGACATGGGCAAGACCTGGTATCTCAGCCGAGCGGAGATCGAATTTGACGGTGACCGCGCCAGAGTGAAGCAGTTTTACCATTAATAAAAACGACCGAAGGTTTTTCCTTCGGTCGTTTGATTTGTGATAAGTTTATCGAACGAACAGATGACTGCGGTTGCGGTAGTAAACATAGTTCACACCCATCATAATACCACTGCCAATCATAGAGCCGATTGCGTTACCCAGCAATTGAGCTATATCGAGATTTTCACTGCCAACACACATAATAAAGCAAAGTATGTACAGAAGATTCAATACAACTACAATCGCATACAGGGCGATCAGCAATTTGGGTGCGGCGGCCTTAAAGCCGGCGAGAGAAAAGCGAGTAAAGATCTGGAAAGCAGCTACACCAACAAACAGTACAGCGAAGATCATATCTACTGCCTGTAAGCCATCAAAAAGATAATAGTACCCTTCGGTAACATTTTCAAGCTCGCCTGTCCAGGGATTTGTTTCAAAATATTTTGCTCCGGCGAAGGTTATAATCGCCTCAATGAAATTCAGAACAGCGCCTGCCCACAGAGCAAAAAAGATCAGGAATTTATGCCATCCCAGCTTCTCTGCGGGAGCGTAAGGATTATAAGCAGGAGGCGGAGCGTAGGGAGGAGTCTGGGGCGCGCCGTAGGAAGACGGAGACGTATATGCGGGAGGCGCATTGTAAGTAGGAGGAGGATTGTAGGTAGGAGGGGGCGTAGGATTGGAATAGTTTGGCGCCGCGGGAGGGGGAGTTACGGGAGGCGTAGGGGATGAGGGAGCGTTAAACGTACTCGAAAAGCGAGGGGTAACGGGTTGAGTACCTGCGGGAGGAGCAGGGGGAGGTGTGGGTGCAGAGGTGCCGACCTTTGCGCCGCAATTGGCGCAGAACACAGCACCGTCAGCCATCTTAAAACCGCAATTTGGGCAAAACATAGTGAACTCCTTTTCAATAAAAATGATTTCATCAAATATGATGTATAATTATAACATAAAAACACCGTCTTGTCAACATGAAAATCAACAATTTGACAAAATGAATGTAATTAATTCAAAATTATACATCAATTCCATGTGCCTGAGGCTTGATCGGTTTCATTACTCCAACCAGTACACATACCCGTCCTTCCGCTCTCTTGCGGTAGGAAGATCACCCTCCGCATAGCCGAGGATGCAGTGTCCGATGCCTTCGAACTCTCCCTCGATACCGAGCTCCGCAAGGATCGCCTTACCCTCGGGCAGCTCGAACTCCTCTTTGGCGCGGTGGATCCAGCAGCTGGCGATGCCGTGTGCGTGAGCGGCCAGCATCAGATTGCCCATCACCAGACTGCCGTCGTAAAGATAGGTGGGGTACTTCTTCTCGGCAAGGACGATCACCACGACGGGCGCACCGTAGAAGGGATCTGCTCTATCACTTCCCATGATCTTTGCGTTGAGGGCAGAGAGCCGATCACGCAGATCCTTGTTAGTGATGGCGATCATGATAGGGGACTGACGGTTCATGCCGGTGGCGGCGTATGTGCCCGCCTCGAGGATCTCTTCCAGCACGGGGCGGGGAAGGGGATCACTCTTGTAACTGCGCACACTGCGGCGGGAGATCAGTGCATTCTGCACGGCGTTCTGTACTTCGTTCATGGGGATACCTCCGATTATTGAAAGATTGTGTTTAGCTACTAATATACCGCCGATCCGTGAAAATGTCAAGCAGGGAAGAGAATTCGAAAAAAATCAAAAATCTTTCGAAAACCTCTTGCAATCCATTGTTTGATGTGGTATAATAAACGAGCGTTGTGAAGGAATGCACAACCGAATACGGAAGGATATCGAAGTGGGGACGTTTGCGACCGCCGCCGGTGGCGGAAGAAGCGAGCAAAACGGAGTGACAGCGGTCGAAATTTTGTGAGCGGATAGCGAGCGAAAAATTTCGGGCAACGCAACAGGACATAACGGGGCGCCCCGTTCGATGAAAAATTGAATATCGAGTTAATACTCCAACAGGAGGTTAACATATACGGAGAGATATCGAAGTGGTCATAACGGGGCTGACTCGAAAGGTAGCCGAGCTCGTCACTTGCGAATGCGCGAAAGCTCGCGTTTTCTCCGATTATCTCGCAAATGCTTCATTTTTCTTGAATTTTGAGTGAACGCATTTTAACATCGGCCTTGCAAAAGCCGTGCAAAATTCAAACACAACCAAATACGGAGAGATATCGAAGTGGTCATAACGGGGCTGACTCGAAATCAGTTTGCGCTCACGCGCACGAGGGTTCGAATCCCTCTCTCTCCGCCACTCAGGGCTGAAAATCGTTGATTTTCAGCCCTTTTTCTTTCGATTTTTCCTGATTTTTGACTTTCATTCCCCACTTTCAAGGAAAATGCCTTTTGCAGCCTTTCGGTTGTCTATCAGTTTTTTGCAAGGCTGTGCAAGGCAACTGCAAGGCTGGTCAAAAACACCCTATTTTTAGGGACGGATAGATACGGGTAGGTACGCAAATAAACTGAGTAGGTATCATCTTGTCCGCAACAACGAGAGAGTTCGAATTGAATAAAGAAAATCGACCGCTCCGATTTGCTCGAAGCGGTCTTGATTTATTTGTGGTTTAACCCAATGCTTTGCTCATCGCCGCGCCGGTATCTGCTTTTGTTACCGCGTCAAGGTGGCTATAGATATTCGCCGTGGTACTCATATCGCTGTGCCCGAGCCATTCCTGGATCTGCTTCATTGGCACGCCTTGGGCGAGTAGCACCGAGGCGCAGGAATGGCGAAGGTCGTGGAAGCGTATCTTCTTCAGGTTATGCTTCTTCAGCAGTTGTCCGAAGTTTCCGGTGACGAAGTCGGGATCGTAAAGCTTACCGAGTGCATCCACGCAGACGTAGTCGGTGTATTCCTTCGAGTATGCCGAGCGCATCACCTTTTTCATCTGTTCCTGCTTCTCGCGGTGACGGAGCAGCTCACCTCTTACGAAGGGCTCAAGCGTCAGCGTTCGGTAGGACGATTTCGTTTTCAGTCTGTCTTTGGCGACGATGCCTTCCTCGGTGGAGTGGACGGTGTGACGGACGGTCAGCGTGTTCTCTGTGAAGTCAATTGCCGACCACTTCAGTCCGATCACCTCGCTTCGCCTGAGTCCGTAGTAAGCGGCAAGAAGAATGGGGATATAGATCTCGTCATCCTTGACCAGCTCAAGCAGTTGCTTCACTTCCTCGGCATTGTAGTAGGCGGCGATGAACTGCTCCTTCCTCGGTCGATTGGCTTGGTCAACGGGGTTGCTCGGTATGATCCGCCGCTTCACCGCATCCTTGAACGCTTTATGGAGCACACCGTGGTAGCGTTGACCGGTGGAGCCCTTCAACCCTGCGTTGCGAAGGTAGGTGTAGAATTCGTTGATCTCATCCCCCGACAGATCCTTGACGGTGAGATCGAGGGGCGTGAAGAACTCGCGGATGCGCCCGTCGATATACCGCTTGTACTGGTGGTAGGTCTCCCGCTC
>JAFTPF010000134.1 GCA_017463445.1 Clostridia bacterium | reverse complement strand
CCGAGTACCAAAACGGCTGTCCGCCTACTGCACCCCAAAGGTCGTCGAGCTCAAAGACGGCACACCCTACGGACCTCACCTACCCAAGAAGGCGTACAAGATCGCCCTCTGTGTGGAAGGGAAGGAGATCTCCTCCGAACAACTCTCCGAGATCCTCGCAGACGTCCCCGTCCGCGGCTACAGCGAGGTATGCTTTATCATCGGCGCCTTTGACGGACTTCCCGAGGAGATCAAGCGCGCCTGCGACCTGCGGCTCTCCTTCTCCAGGCTCACCTTTCCCCACCAACTGATGCGGGTGATCCTCTTAGAGCAGATCTATCGCGGCTTCAACATCGCCGCCGGCGGGCATTACCACAAATAAACCTACACTTTCTCATTTTTATATTGGCTCTCGAACCTGCAAACCCTTATCAAGGAGCTTTTTATGAAAAAAAGCAAACTCAAAGCTACCGCTTTGCAAATTACGGCTCTGCTATTGTTCTTTGCGATGGCGCTGGGCGTCACCGCCGCTTCCGCAGGGCTTTTTGACAGCGGCAACTCTGCCGAGGATGGCGGCGACTCGCCCTTCGATCAGCTGTTCCGTCCGGAAAATCAAGCGCCTTCGAGCGATGGCGACCGTGATCCCGACTCCACCGGCTCTGACACCACTCCCGAAGACCCCGAAGATCCCACCGTATCGGCAGGCTACGTACAGAATCTGAGCAATGCCTTCAACACAGGGCTGATCCAAGGCTATCTAGATGACCGCACCGGTGCATCGCTCACCCAGCGGGTAACGATGCACAACCTGCTTACCTCTGCTATCGCCACGGTAGACGGCAATATTTCTCCCGTCATTTATCAAAGCTACAGCGCCAACGGCTACACCTTGGTCAGACGCCTGCAGCTGGATTACGAATACACCTCCGGAACAGAAACGATCATCAAATATTCCAAACAATTCAGCAACAAGGACGCCTCCTACAAAACCATCGCCACCCCCTATCTGGTGGGCAGAAAGACCGTCCAATCCTATATGGGTTATCTGATCGTCTCCCGCCTGGAGCTGCGGCAGATCGCCGTGACTACACCTCCCGTCACCACCGATCCCCCTGATATTCCCGTGACCGAGTCGCCCGTCACCGTTCCTCCGGAGACCAACACCCCCGTCACCGATGTTCCGATCACCGACGTCCCTGTCACCGATGTTCCGGCCACCGAACCGACGACCGTTCCCGACACTTCCGATATTCCGATCACCGTCCCCACTACGGAGCCGGTAACCGATCTTCCAACCACCAACAAGCCCGTTACCGAGCCGATCACTGCGCCCGCTACCACAGGCGCGCCCGTTACCGCAGGTGTGGCATCCGATGAAGATCCCCTCACCCCCGAGGTATCCGATACGGAAGTTGAACCCGGATCCAAGATCTCCTCCCCCTCCGCCGCACCCACCGCCGAGGAGGAGGCGGGGGCGTCCGCTCCCAAAGACGAAGTGATCTACGAGACGGTAGAAGTGACCGTCCTCTCTATCTACGATCGAAACGGCAATCTGCTGATAGACGACATCGGCACCAAAGAGCCTTACTACGCCAGAGATTATTCCAACCGTCCCGTTTTCAAGGACGCTGACGGCAAGCTCTACGCCTTTGACGGCAAGAAGTTTATCGAAACCGACAAGGGCAAGCTCCGGTCAGAGCTGTTCTACGACTATCCCGCCTACCCTCTGGGCGAGTACAGAGACGTCTACGAAGCCCATTACGACGCCGCTACCGACAGCTATTACTACATCAACTACAAAAACGGCGGATCGGTAGTAGACGCGGAATACATCATCGCCTTTAATTTCGGTCCCGAAGGCTACGCCATCGTAGGCTCCCCCACCGAAAACATCCTGATGGTCATCAACCGCCGCAAAAGCCAGGTCTTCAAGCCGGGCAAGCAGTATACCTTCTATACCGACCCCACCACCGGCAAAAAGCAGTACGTCAAGGACTTCTACTATCTCCCCAACACCTTCGGCATCGAGTCTATCGGCTGTACCGGCTTTGACAACGGCTATCTCCGTCTGCGGATCAAGGCACTGAGCATGATGAGCGACTCCCGCGGCGCGGTAGTCCTGGATCAGTATTACCTGGTCAACACCTCCGGCGAGCGCTTTGACATCCCCGAAGGCTACACCCTGGAGGGCTACTCCGACGGCGTTCTGCTCCTGTCCAAGGACGGGCTCTACGGCTATTACAGCATCGAGGGCGACTGGATCGCCCAGCCCATCTACACCTACGCCCGCCCCTTCGTGCAGGGACTTGCCGTTCTCGGCTCCGAAGACGGTACGGTGGGTATGATCGATACCAAGGGCAACATCGTCCTGCCCTTCGTGTTCACCTCTATCGAGGACGTTTCCTCCGGCCTTGTGGTCACCTACTGCGAGGGCGTCGGCTACGAGACCTATGAACTAACGAAAAAATAAAAAATATGCAGGGGACTTTTAGTCCCCTGCATCCAAGCATCTCGCTTTTCTCAATATACCAGAGCGGCATCTTCTTCCGACATCTGCGCCGCTTCTTCCACAGCCTTATCATAAGCGTCGATCACCGCCGCCTCCAACATTCCGCGGAACTGGGCGTTGATGGGATGTACCACATCACGGAAGGTACCGTCGGCATTCTTTTTGCTGGGCATAACGATAAAATAGCGCTCCTTCGCATAGATCACCTTGATATCGTGCAGAGCCAGCTGACCGTCAAAGGTCACCGAAACTACCGCCTTCATAGTGGAATCGTCATCAAACAGCTTTCTTACTTTAATATCGGTAATTTGCATTTCACTCAACCTCTTTTCAATATTGTACCGATTGGATCGTATTGCTATTATATCCCTGATTTATTAACTCTAAATAAATTTCTATTCCCGTTTTGCGAAAAAAACGAGGCCGAACTGTGAAACTTCTGTGAATGAAGATTGATTTTTCGCAATAAATCTTCGCACTTCAACATATTTCAGCAAAACTCTATAAATACCGTGTTTATACGGGAAAGGTTCTGATTTTATGAAACCCCAAACCAAAGAGATCCTGGACAGTGCCCGATCCCTGCATTTTGCGGGAATCGGAGGCATCTCCATGTCTACCATCGCGCTGCTCGCCCTGAAAAAGGGCTATACTGTCACAGGTAGCGACCGCAGCGAAAGCGACGCAGTGAAAAAACTGATCGCAACAGGCATCCCCGTAACCATCGGACATCTTCCCAAATCAGTGGAAGGGAAGGATGCAGTCATCTACACCGCTGCGCTGGGAATGGATAATCCCGAGCTCGCCCGCGCAAAGGAGCTGGGCATCCCCCTGATCTCCCGGGGCGAGTTCCTCGGCTACCTGATGTGCGACTACAACACCCGCATCGGCGTGTCCGGCACCCACGGCAAGACCACTACCACCAGCATGATCGCCCACCTATTCGAATCCGCAGGCTATGATCCCACCGTTGCCAACGGTGCCATCCTGCCCAAGATCGGCAGTGCCTACCGTGCCGGCGGTCAGGACTATTTCGTCTACGAGGCCTGCGAATACAAGGATTCCTTTCTCTCCTTCGAGCCCTCTATCGCCGTCATCACCAATCTGGAGCTGGATCACACCGACTATTTCGACTCCCTGGAAGCGATCATTGCCTCCTTTCAAAAGGCGATCGAGCCCTCACACGCAGTTGTTGCCAATATAGACAGCGAAAACGTCATAAAAGCCCTCGTCGGCTACGAGGGCTGGGTGATCAGCATCTCCCTCACCGACGAGAACGCCGATTTCTCCCCCCGCGATCTGCGATACGAGCACGGAACGGGCGTCTACACCCTCTGCAGAAAGGGCATCCCCCTATGCGAGATCCGACTTCCCGTCATCGGCGAGTTTAACGTCTACAACTCCCTCTGCGCGTCAGCCGTTGCCATCACTTGCGGCATCGAGCCTACAGACATTGCCGCCGCATTCCCCTCCTTCTCCGGTGCCGCCCGCCGCTTCGAGCGCAAGGGCGTGGCAAAAGGAATCGCCGTCTACGACGACTACGCTCATCATCCCGACGAGATCAAGGCAACACTGGAGGCGGCCACTCGCCTCGGCTACGAACGTATCTTCTGCGTCTTCCAGCCCCACACCTACTCCCGCACCCACGACCTGCTCCCCCAGTTTGAGGCAGCCTTCGGCGCGGCGGATCAGGTGATCTTCGCCGACATCTACGCCGCCCGCGAGACCGACACCAAGGGCGTCTCCTCCGCACTCCTCGCCAAGGATACCGGCGGACTTTACCTGCCCTCCTTCGAGGCCATCGCCGATTACCTTGCCGAAACCGCCAAGGCAGGCGATCTGATCCTCACTATGGGTGCCGGCGACGTCTACAAGGTCGCAGGAATGGTATTGGAGAGAATAAAATAAATTTGGGGCGCCGCCCCAAACCCCGGTCGCTTTTTGAAAAAAGCGACGCAAAAACTTCCAGACGGCACGGCAAATACTTGCCGTGCAGGAAATAATCAGGATACAATTGTATTATATAACCCACACAATTGCATAGCAATTTTGCTCAAGAAAAGTCTTTTGGAGGTTTGGAACCCGGAGCTTGTCGCAGGCAAACTCCCATCTACAGAAAAGGTTCCAAGATAATTAAAATGGGAAAATTACTCAGAGGTTTAACTTCGGACGGATCCGCGCAGGTGCTGATCCTCAATTCTGCCGATATGGTAGAGGAAGCTAAAAAGATTCACCAAACTGCGCCCACACCCACTGCGGTGCTGGGACGCGTACTCACCGCCACCTCTTTGATGGGCTGCACCCTCAAGGACAAGGGAAACAATATCACTGTCAATTTCCGTGGCGACGGCAAGTGCGGTCATGTGCTGGCGGTGTCCGATTATATGGGCAACGTGAAGGGCTATGTGCAGAATCCCTCTGTGGATCTGCCGAAGATTGGCGGCAAGACCGACGTGGCCGGTGCCGTGGGCAAAGGCACGCTGAACGTAGTCAAGGACACCGGCGAGAAGGAGCCGTATGTTGGCATCACCAACATCGTGTCGGGCGAGATCGCGGGCGATATTGCCACCTATTACGCCGAGAGCGAGCAAATCCCCACCGTTTGTTCCATCGGTATGAAGCTGGACAACAAAGGGAAAGTGGTTGCCGCAGGCGGCATTATGATCCAGCTGCTCCCCTTTGCAGCAGAAAACACCATCCAGGCGATCGAAAAGAATCTCCCGATCATCGCCGAAGCGTCGTCGCTGTTTGAGGAAATGCCCGACAATACAGCCATCGCCGAGAAGATTCTGGAAGGTATCCCCTACGACATCTTTGACGAATACACGGTAGGCTATCATTGCGACTGCTCCCGCGACCGTATGGGACGCGCGCTGCTGACGCTGAACCCAGTGGATCTGTATAATATCCTCGTGGAGGACGGTGCCATCGAGGTTGGCTGTCAATTCTGCAACAACAAGTTTTCCTTCACCGGATCCGACATCGAGCAGATCCGCAAGAAAGAGGGAAAGGCGTAAAACCGCCTACATTTACGGGAAATCGGCTCAAAACGGCACAATTTCAGCTCAAAATGAGCCGTTTTTCCGTCTAAAAATTTTTCGAAATTTTTTTGATTTTTTTTCAAAAAACCTATTGACAAATGGAAAACCATATGCTATAATAATCAAGCCGTCAAGGAAAGCGGCACTGATGGAAGCTTAGCTCAGCTGGGAGAGCATCTGCCTTACAAGCAGAGGGTCATAGGTTCGAGCCCTATAGTTTCCACCACGCTGTCCCAATCGGGACGGTTATGGCCTGGTAGCTCAGTTGGTTAGAGCGCTAGCCTGTCACGCTAGAGGTCGAGGGTTCGAGCCCCTTCCGGGTCGCCAAAACCGATACGATATCCGTATCGTATCGGTTTTCCATTTGCCTCTGTAGCTCAGTTGG